>JAITQT010000445.1 GCA_031288745.1 Deltaproteobacteria bacterium | reverse complement strand
CTCCTATAGGGGGCTACATTGCTGCGGGATGTGTCGTCCCTTTCAATAGGCTTGGCACCGCAGCGTTCTCTCTTGTGAACGGGCCCTTAAACGTTCACATTTGTGAATGGACATCTTATTTTTACCCTGGCCTCACATTTAGGGTTGGTTCGACCCACAAATTACCTTAGGAGTTATTTATGCCAGTTAAAGTTGGTATCAACGGTTACGGACGTATTGGACGATTAGTGCACAAGGCTATCTTAGAGCGCCACCCTGACAAGCTCCAAGTCGCGGCTTTAAACAATCTTGATGATGTTAAAACTAATGCCCATCTGCTTAAATATGACTCCAACTACGGCCGATTCGCCGGAAAGGTAGAAATCAAGGGCAATAACTTTACCGTTAACGGTCAAGAAGTCGTTAACTATGCCCTTAAAGACCCCAAGGAGCTGCCATGGAAAAGCGTCGGGGTTGAATTGGTTATAGAGAGCACCGGCGTCTTTACCGAAGGCCCCAAAGCCAGAGCCCACATTGATGGGGGCGGAGCTAAAAAAGTCATAATCTCCGCCCCGGCTAAGGGTGAGGACTTAACGGTGGTCTTAGGTGTTAATCACGATAAGTATGATCCCTCTAAGCACTTTATCGTCTCCAACGCCTCCTGCACCACTAACGGGCTAGCCCCACCGGCCTACATTATCAACAAGGTCTTTGGCATTGAAAAGGCCTTGATGAACACTATTCACAGCTACACCAACGATCAGCGCATCCTCGATTTGCCTCATAAAGACTTAAGAAGGGCTAGAGCGGCCGCTTTAAACATCATACCCACCTCCACCGGGGCAGCCAAGGCCCTGGCCCTAGTTATCCCTGAGTTAGAGGGCAAATTCGACGGCATCTCACTTCGAGTACCCACGCCCACAGTCTCCGTGGTCGATTTTACGGCCATTCTCAGTAAAAGCGTCACGGTAGACCAATTGCGCCAAGTCCTTAAAGATGCCGCCGAAGGCCAACTAAAGGGTATCTTAGGCTACGACGAGGAGGGCCTTGTCTCCACCGACTATAAGGGCTGCAACCTATCCTCCATTGTCGACGGTCCTTTCTGCCAGGTTATCGGAGGCACTCTGGCTAAAGTAGTAGCCTGGTACGACAATGAGTGGGGTTATTCCTGCCGGGTAGCCGATCTAGCGGCCTTGATGGCCGATAAGGGTCTCTAAAAATCTTTTTTATGATTAAATTCTAATTATTTTTTTATAATTAATTTGGATTTTAAAGTTACCGTTCACCAAATCTTTTTTTCCCCACGTTACGGCTGGTAGCGACTTTCGAGTTGTAATTAAGTTTTAGCATACCCTTAAGATCTTAAACATTAGTTCTTTTAAGGTTTCTTCTTAGCTCTCTGCTCCAGCAATTTATTTTAACTTTGATCGTAGAGCAAAAAGTCCCCTTTATCCGTTCTAATATTTGGAATATAGTCATCTTACTAGCTAATTTTTAGACTATTTTGCTTTTAAGGGGTTTTTGCGCTTCTATCAACTTTGATTAATATTAAAATTACTAAGCTCCTATAGGGGGCTACATTGTTGCGGTATGTGTCGTCCCTTTCAATAGGCTTGGTACCGCAACGTTCTCTCTTGTGAACGGACACAAAATGGAACTTGAAACTAAGTTAAAGTCTTACCTAGAAAAGATCACCCGTCCAAATCTAGCCTTGGCTAAGCAAGCCAAGCGTCGTGAAACGGATTTAGCCAAACCTCGAGGCTCCCTAGGACGCCTTGAGGATTTGGCCGTTCAGATGGTGGCTGTCCAAGACACCCTAACCCCTAGATCGCTAGATAAGCTCATTATCGTTTGCGCAGGCGATCACGGTGTAGTCGAAGAAGGCGTTAGCCCCTACCCCCAAGAAGTAACCCGCCAGCAAATCTTAAACTTTCAACAAGGCGGGGGGGCCATAACCAACTTAGCCCTAGCCGCTGGGGCCAAAGTGACCTTATTAGACGTAGGTATTAACTTTGATTTACCTCCTCACCCTAAGCGAATTGATGCTAAAATCGCCTATGGGACTAAAAACATAGCCAAAGGACCGGCTATGACTAGACACGAGGCTGTTTCGAGCCTTTTAGCCGGGCTAGAAACGGCGTTAAATGAACCTAAAATTGATATCATCGCTGCCGGCGAAATGGGCATAGGCAATACTACCCCAAGTTCTGCCATCGTTAGCGTCTTAACCTCCCTTAGCCCCGCTCAAGCCACTGGGGCCGGCTCGGGCCTTAGCCCTAAGCAAGTAGAGCATAAGGCTAAAGTGGTCCAAAAGGCCTTAGAGATTAACCAGCCCGATCCAAACGATCCCATAGATGTCTTAGCCAAAGTAGGAGGTCTAGAAATCGGGGCCATGGCTGGAGTCTATCTCGGTGGGGCTCTAAAAAGGTCCATAGTAGTCATCGACGGCTTTATCGCTGCGACTGCGGCGCTACTAGCTGAAAAACTCTCCCCCGGGATCAAGGATTATTTTGTGGCCGGACACCGCTCTAAAGAAAAAGCCCACCAAGCTGTTCTTGACAGATTAGGCTTAGCTCCTCTTCTGGATTTGGGCATGTGGCTAGGTGAAGGTAGCGGTGCGGCGGTGGCCATGTTTTTGCTTCAGTGCGCTGCCCAGCACTTTAACGGTATGAGCACTCTAGCTGAAGCTGGCGTGCACGACACTGTCTAATTGTAACTATACTCCTCATTTAAGGTCTTAAAGTCGCAAGTCCAACCACATGTTGCTATGGTCAGAATAAGTCATTGATTTATCCTATGCTTGTAGAAGCCTTTTTTGCTTAAAAGCGATAGGTTATCTAAAAATATTAACCAAAGGCGTACACCGATTTAGTAACCGTTTACTAAGTCTTTTTTTTCCCACGTTGCGGCTAGTAGCGACTTTCGAGTTGTAATTAAGTTTTAGCATACCCTTAAGAGCTTAACATTGATCGTAGCGCAAAAACCCCCCTCGAAAAAAATCTCTGGATATGGAGGCGGGACCATTTTTTTT
>JAITQT010000116.1 GCA_031288745.1 Deltaproteobacteria bacterium | reverse complement strand
GGCGTAAAGCCGATCTTCTGAAATAATCTCGCGAAACGGTTGATCGGTTACCGGTAGTTTCTTCATGTTTGATCCTCGCCTTGTGCGCTTGTAAATGCGCCGGGCAACATTTAGGCTAGCTTGAAGGCCTTCTTAACTAGTATTGCATAACAAATACTCAAAGGCTAGATGCTTTGCCTACGAGGCCGCTAATGGCGCTCTAAGACTTGGCTTTCCCCTAGGCTAAGCAAGGGAACTATTCTTTATTTTTTTTTCTCCGAAAATGTTCTCGCTAGAAAACATGACGATTCAGCCCGTTGGGCGGCAGCAGAGAATTTTTTAACGGATTGTGGAACGAATTTTGTTATTGGCGGGAAAGCTTTGAAACTAAAGCTATTGAAGAGGCGATTGAGCGATTATTTGAGAGGTTGGAAACGCATTTGCAGGAAGACTTGGAAGGCCAATTTCCCTGCGATACCTAGTCTAAAAAAAAGAGAAAAACTGGGCGGCCAAACTTCTTGCTTCAGCTGAGTTTCAAGATCAATCCTGATGAAACCATCATCAATCGTGTCTTTAAACAAGACACTGTTTTTGCTTTAGAGGCCTTGTTCCTTTTCGTTCACGCGCCAAGGACAAAATGGTTGGTTGTCTTTTTTTGCCGTTCACCTTTCTTGGCGTGTAGATAGATGCATACAAGTTGCCTTTGACCGTCTGGTAGTGAATAAAGCTTTTGGTCATGGTACCATCCCACCCACTGTTGGTAAAAATATTTTTTCCAAACAAATTTAAAGTGGGTAGGGTCGAGTACTGACGCAGTGGCTTTCGCCGCTTTTCCAGTACCCCCCATCAAACAGGGCCTGAGGAGTTACCGCTTAAGGTTAGCCAGAAGCTATTATTTTTTTTCGGCTGTTAGCCACGACCAGACGTAATCTTTACCAACCACCTTTTCTATACGACCTTGACATCGCCTATCTTCAATAAAACGAGTCTTAAAGCCAAAATCGCTAAAAAAGGCAGCCACTTCTTTTTTTGACCACTGATTCCAATAGCCTTTAAGGTGATTAAAGCCCTCATCAAGATAACCGTCGATCTCCCATTTGACGACCGTTCTGGGGCCAAAAAAATCGCGGATTACGATTACCTCCGCCCCAGTAAGGATCAAGCGCTCCAAGGGAGCCCGAAAATCAGGGTTAAAAGAGAGGACGTTAATCATCACAGCCATCTGGCAGTCAAAGTCGTGTAGCTGAGCTAAGTCGGCTAGAAAAAAACAATAGCAGTTAATGCCAAGTTTTTTAAAAGCCAGTTCGGCTACCTTAAGATAGGATGGGCTATAATCAAGGCCGCAATAGTCGATTGGAGCCCCCCTTCGAATTAAGGAATGATAAAAATGCCCTCCGCCGCAGCCAGCGTCTAACAACTTAACTTTCGATCCAGCGCCCAAGGAAATGGCCAGTTCCGCCCCTTGGGCGGCGCAATCCATTTCCTCAACTTGATCTGAGGCCCTAAGGCGACACAATTCCAAAAGTTGGGCGGAGTGCTCCCAAATATTGATGGCCGGATCGGGAATAGAGCCTTTCTTTATCATCTAATTCTTACCGTCCCGGACATAATCTTAAATAGAAACGACCAAAAGATTTTTTTAGAAAAAACCTCTGAAAAGGCTAACAAAAAGTTTACTCAAATAATTTTTGGCTATAAATATTTAACGTTCACCTAAATTAATGGCCCGCCCGGGGTAATTACTCCCCTGTGTCAATAGTAACTCCCAGTTGGGGTGAAACTGGCTCAGCTTGGGCCGCAGCCTCGGCGGTTTCCGGTACCACAGCCTCTGGTTGTGAGTTTAGATTTCCGCTAGGTGCCAAGACCTCCCCGTCCTCGTCTTTAGCCGATAGTGGACCCTCTGACGCAGCCGTCGCCTCTTGGAGCGCGTTTAAGTTATCGGCAGATACGTGGCTCTCCCCGTCCTCATCTTTAGCCTCCGTAGGCACGGCGGCAAAATATTCTTCTATAGCTTGATCGGATAAAGGATTAACCAGGCCGATGACTAAGGGCTCTGGAACGATTTCTGGAGGTAAATCGGCTTCCGTCGCGTTAGCTAGGGACTCTCTTAAGACGCCCATGACCCGCGCCTTTCGATTTTTAATTGTCACATCTAATCGCCCGGCATCCGATTCCATAATCAGATCTCCAGGCCCTAAACCAGGATCAGCCTTAAATTCGATATTAACTAGGCCGTCTAAGTCATCTTTAAAAGCTCTTCTGGCCGCCTCAATCTCGTTTAAATCTTCCGGCCGCACCTTAAAGACGACGTTATGGCATTTTTGAAGATACTCAACACAAGCTGAAAAGGCCCCAGCGGCTAACCCCCGGCCGTTTTCTATTTGGGTGTTAACTATGGCTTCAGCCGCCTCGACGGCTAAATCGACCATGAATGGGGCGTTTTGTCGCCAAAGATTTTCCCACAAAGAATTTATTAGCCCTATGACATGAAAAAAATTTGCCGCCCTCTTTAGGGTTTCCTCTCTACCCAATTTTCGGCCTTCTAGACGACCCTTTTCCAGCCCCTCCAATCGAGCAGCTTGAACCGCTTGAGTTTTTACTACTTCTACCTCACTCTTCATCTTAGACTCAGCTTGCTCTTTTTGGCTTTTAATCTCTTTTTGTAAATTATCTATTTGAATCTGGCGTGCGGCCAAGCTCTCTTGGTCTTTTTTTAGGGCTTCGGCCTTGGCTTGGTTTTCAGCCAAAAGGGCCTCGGCTTGTTGTTTGATTTTAACTGTATTTTGCGCTTGAGCTTCTATGGCTGCGGCTTCATTTTTTGCTTTGGTTAAGAGGCTTTCAGCCTCTAACTTAAGTTTAGCTTCTAATTGCGCGGCCTTATCCTTAACTTCTTTCGTTAACTCCTTGGTTAGTTTTTCGGCGTCTTGCTTAGCTATGGCCGTTAAACTCTCTTCCCTGCGCTTAGCTTCCTCAATAGCAGCGACTATGATTTGCTTAGCTTTAGCGTTGGCCCGCTCTAAAGTGTTAATAACGCCGGCATCGCGAAGATCGAGATCTTTATAGTCGAAGATCTTTTCTTTAGGCGGCTCAACGAGGATGTCAAACTTTTTTTCATTTAAATTTCCAGGATCAAACGGGGTGAAGAGATAACCTAAAGATGGTTCAGACGATTCCTTATCTGGCTCAAATCCTTTTTTTGGGGTTTTAGGTCTTTCGAACTCCTCAAACTTAAGCTCGACTGGAACAGAGAGATGGGGTTGTTCGGGGACGCCAACGCCGCTAGGACGATCAAAAGTATTAACTTTAAAGTCGTTAACATTAAGCGGTTCACCTTCTAGGGTTCGGCCTCCGAATAAGAGTTTATCAGACAAACTGATCGCCTCCGTCGCCCTTACCGATGACTATCTTGCCCTCGGCCTCTAGTTTTTTGGCGGCCCGTAAAATAGACTGCTGGGCTTTTTCCACGTCCGCCACCCTAGTCGGCCCCATGGCCTCCAAATCCTCGCGAATCATGCTGGCCGCTCTCTCGGAGAGGTTAGCGAAGATCTTTTCCTGCATCGCGCT
This sequence comes from Deltaproteobacteria bacterium, assembly GCA_031288745.1. Taxonomy (GTDB): domain Bacteria; phylum Desulfobacterota; class Desulfarculia; order Adiutricales; family Adiutricaceae; genus JAITQT01. The sequence goes on along the minus strand of JAITQT010000116.1, from coordinate 7,176 downwards.
CGAAGCGCCCTTTAACGATAAGGTTAGCTCGTCGTTATTAACCTCTTTGAGGATGGTTCTAATAGAGCGATCGTCTACGTTAAGTAAATCTTCAAAGACGAACATAAGCTTTCTAACTTCGTTGGCCAGATCCGATCTCTCTTCCTCTAATTTAGATAAGATAGAGTTTTCAGTATTTTGATCGACCTGGTTTAATATCTCGGCCACGGTCGAACTACCTCCGGCCGCCCGCCCTCCTATGGGCCCTTGGGCCTTTATCTCCTCTCTTAAAACTTGTTCGACCTCGTCTAAAATGTTGATGGGAACCTGATCTAAATCAGCTATCCTCATCATGACGTCTTGCTGAAGGGGCTCGGGAAACTCGCTAATAATTTGAGCTGCTTTCCCTGGGTCAATATGAGCTAAAACCAAAGCGATAGTTTGGGGATGCTCGTTACGGATAAAGTTACCCAAGGCTTTAGCGTCGATATTTTTAATATTGGAAAAGGGCACCGGTGAATTTACGTCTTGAATTAAGCCTTCGGCCCGATCGTCGTCAAGGGCACGGCCAATGGTATTTTTAAAAAAGTCGTTCCCCTTGACCCTAATATCTCCCGGCTCTTCGAGCGCCTGAGAGAACTCCCACAAAACGTCCTGAATCTGAGTGGGAGTTACATTTTGAATCTGGCTCATGGCTTTGCCCAGGCTCTTAATTTCTATATCATCGAGCTCTTTAAAAACCTCGGTCGTAAACTCTTCGCCCATGGTCAGCAAAAAGATGGCTGCTTTTTGAGGACCACTAAGCTCTACGCTTTGAGGTCTACTATCTTCGCCGCGAGACATCAATTACATCTCCCTTAGCCTTACTTCTCCGTAGTGTTTTCGCGAGGCTTTTGTTCTATCCAGCTTCGGATAAGGCCTACGGTACGATCCATGTTGTCTCTAGCTAGCGGCATCATTGATTCGCGGGTTAGCTGACCGTAGGTCAATTGAGCCGGAGGGCCTTCGATCTCATCTGGCTCTTCGTCTTGATAATGATCAACTGCCTCGTCCTCGGGTTGGAGACTGGGAGTCTGAGCCTCTTCTTGAGCTTGAGCGACAACGGCCGGCGCTGGGGCCTCCTCTCTAGGAGGTAAGGGCAACGGTAAACTCTCTCCAGGTCCTCCACTCATGGGATAGTCGGGCAAAATCGCCTGTTCGGACCCTGAACCCACTGGCTCGACTTCTTTTTTGAGCCAATTGAGGATGGGACGAATGACAAACAAAAAGAAAAGGATAATGAGTAAAAGATTTAGGAAAGGCCGGCCGAACTCCCTGAGAAGGTCTAGCAGGAAGACCAGCCAGACCGAGACCTGCTCTTCGCGGTAAAATTCCAAGCTAGTAACCGACACGCTGTCTCCTCTGGCCTCGCTAAAGCCGATAGTATTTTTAATCGCCTCCCTTAGCTGCTCGAGGCGCTCCTCGGGCAGAGGGGTAAACACTCTTGTGCCGTCTTCGGCGGTGGTGAAAAACCCATCCACCAGTACCGCCACTGTAATCTTTTTAAGATCGCCTGAAGAAGCCACAGTTTGACGCTTAGTGGTCGATATCTCGTAGTTAGTGGTCTCCTCAGAGCGGGAGTATACCTCTTGACTACCACCCTGGTTGGCGTTTTGACGGTTGGCCGTGCCCAACTCGTAGGTAGCGTTAGGGACGCCTGCGTAAGCGCGGCCGGGACCTTGACTTCTCTCCTGGATGCGCTGCTCGCTCCTAACGGCCACTTGTTCAGGATCGAATAGTTCTTCGCTAGTTACGACCTCTTTAAGGTCTAATTCAACGTTAACTTGAGTTGTGGCCTTATAGGGTCCTAGGACCTTTTCCAACATCAAATTGATGCGGTTAGCCACGTCGCGCTCGTAGGCCCTTTTCTGCTTTAACTGGTCGTCATTTAATAAACCCGGCTTTAGAGAATCTTTACTCCACAACAACCCGCCTTCCGTATCTATAATGGAGACGTTGTCGCTCTTAAGCCCGTCCACAGCTGAGGTCAAAAGATGGACCATACCCATAAGTTTGGGCTTATCTAAGGCGGATCCGCTACGGAGGGTTAAAACGACAGAAGCGGTGGGCTCCTTTTGATCTTCTATAAACAAAGTTTCCCTAGGGACGGTTAGGTGAATCCTAGCGTCAGAGACCTCGGGAAACCTCATGATAGTTCTTTCCAACTCTCCCGTCACCGCTCTTTGGAGCTGAATCTTTTGCTCCATATCGGTGATGCCCAATTTATGCTCATCAAAAAGCTCAAAACCTACGCCGCTTTTAGAAGGCAAACCCTTCATAGCCAAATCTAGGCGCGCCTGTTGCACTTGCCCGGCCGGCATCTCTATGGCTCGGCCGTTATCGGCCAGACGATAGTCTTTATCCTCTTTTTTTAGTTCCGCCGCAATGGCCCCAGCGTCCTCAGGGCTCAGCTCTGAGTAGAGGACGTCGTAAACCGGACGATTGTTGACCACCATGAAATAAATCATGGCCGCAGTCATCAACAATAGGGCCAAACCGCCAATCAACAGCTTGTTAGGAGGCGTGGCGGCCAAGCGCTCACGGCCTTTCGATATTTGTTCGGAAAAACTAAAAGCCATTTTAAATCCCCGGAGAAGCTGTTTTTTTAGGATATATTAAGTTAAGCTAAAAATATCCGTTAAAAGATGTAAGCAAGAACCGGGCCGATTTTTTACCTTGGTAAATCATTACTATTTTTAGCGCGAGCCAATGAAGGCTCCATTATAAGGCAGCCATTGTAAGTATTTTTTTAAATAGGCCAATTAACTTATTGAAATATTAAAAAAAAAGTTAAGGGCAAGGGCTTTTAAGACCATCTTAATCCTAGGCTCTAGTATAAAGAAATGGCCCCAAAAAAATAATAATCCAATAAAAATTACAACCAAAGGTCGGGGACCATTCTAACTTTAATTTTAAGGCTAAGAGAGCCCAAATGGCAACGGCCAGAGAAAAAAATTAGCTCGCTCCGTGACAGTGCTTGTATTTTTTTCCCGAGCCGCAAGGGCAAGGGTCGTTACGACCAATTTTTTGGCTAATCCGGCGTTCCGGTTGGGGCGTCAATGATTCCTCGCTCCCTCCTCCGCGAGAATAAGAGACCTTTAGTTCTTTTTTAGGCTTCATTGGGAGCATCGGAGCCTCATCAGCTTCGGAATTTATAGCTAACTTAACGTGATTAACATAAGACAAAGTCTCGCTTCTAATTTTAGCCACCATCTCCTCAAACATCTCAAAGCCCTCGCGTTGGTATTCTCTTAAGGGATCTTTCTGAGCGTAGCCTCTTAAGCCAATGCCATCTTTGAGGTGATCCATGTTTAAAAGATGGTCCTTCCAAAGATTGTCGAGTGAGTAAAGCATGATCCAGCGGCCAAACTCGTTAAAGCGCATCTCGGTGAATTCTTGGCGTTTATCTAATAGATGGGCCTTGGCTAGATCGTAAAGATAATCGAGCCTAGCCTCCCCTTCCAAAGACTCCACCTGGTCGCGGTCAGGGATGAAACCTAAAGTGCGATGACAATTATGAGAAAAGGCCGTCCAGTTCCAATCTTCAACGTCGCGGACCGAGTCTAGGTGAATCATGACCAAGGCCTGGCTTTCTTCGTCAATGAGATTAACTAAATCTTCAAAAATCGTAGTAGTTGATAAAATATGTCGTCTTCGCCTATAAATAATTTCTCTTTGGCGATTCATAACATCATCATATTCTAAAAGATGTTTTCGAATCTCAAAATTTCTGTTTTCCACCTGCTTTTGGGCGCTCTGAATACCTTTAGAGATCATAGCTGACTCTAGCTGCACCCCCTCGCTCATACCTATGCGGGCCAAAATACCTTTAAAGCGGTCGCCGCCAAAGATACGCAATAAATCGTCCTCCAAAGAAAGATAAAAACGCGACTCCCCCGGATCTCCCTGCCGACCGCTGCGGCCACGGAGCTGGTTATCTATGCGCCGCGATTCGTGGCGTTCGGTTCCCAAAATAAAGAGCCCCCCCAAATTAGGCACTCCCGGTCCTAAAACGATATCGGTCCCTCGGCCGGCCATGTTGGTAGAAATAGTCACCGTGCCCGGCTGACCGGCCAAGGCAACTATCTGGGCCTCCATTTCATGATGCTTAGCATTAAGTACTTGATGAGGAATACCTTTAACTTTTAGCATATTAGAAACTAATTCGGAATTATTTATTGATATTGTCCCCACTAAAACGGGCTGGCCCCGCTGATAAAGATCGGTAATCTCGGCCACCACAGCCTCATATTTTTCTCGCATAGTTCGAAAAATAACGTCTGAGTGATCACTTCTAATCATCTTGCGATGAGTGGGTATGACCACCACCTCCAGATTATATATTTTGGCAAACTCGGCCGCTTCCGTATCGGCCGTGCCGGTCATGCCGCTCAGCTTATCGTACATGCGAAAATAATTTTGAAAGGTAATGGAGGCCATGGTCTGATTTTCATTTTCTATCTTAACCCGCTCTTTGGCTTCCAAGGCTTGATGAAGACCGTCGGAATAGCGCCTTCCAGGCATGAGCCGTCCAGTAAACTCGTCTACTATAACCACCTGCCCTTCTTTAACAATATAATCTTTATCACGCTGAAAAAGGGTATGGGCCTTAAGGGCCTGATCGAGATGGTGAAGAATATCCATGTTTTTGGGATCGTATAAATTTTGGACATTAAGCATAGCTTCGGCCTTGGCCACGCCCTCTTCGGTTAGGTTTGAAGCCCGGGTTTTTTCATCTAAGGTATAGTCCTTTCCGGTTTCTAACTTAGGTATGACCCGATTAACCATGCCATAGAGTTCTGTTGACTCTTCAGAGTGGCCCGATATAATTAGAGGGGTCCTGGCCTCGTCTATTAGAATTGAGTCCACCTCATCAACAATAGCGAAATTAAACTGTCTTTGGACCAAAGTTTCGTTACTAAACTTCATATTATCTCGCAAATAATCAAAACCAAACTCATTATTAGTGCCGTAGGTAATATCGCGATGATAAGACTCGCGCCTTTCTTCATCGCTTAGACCATGGACAATAACCCCGGTAGTTAGCCCCAGAAAAGAATAAATCTGACCCATCCACTCAGCGTCGCGGCGAGCTAAATAATCGTTGACCGTTACCACGTGAACGCCTTTACCGGTTAAGGCGTTTAAATATACCGGCAGCGTCGCGGCTAGGGTTTTACCCTCGCCAGTCTTCATCTCGGCAATCTTACCCTGGTGGAGAACCAAACCTCCTATGAGTTGGACGTCAAAGTGTCTTTGATTTAAGACCCTGGCCCCGGCTTCCCTCACCACGGCGAAGGCTTCCTCAACTATTGATTCTAAATCCTCCCCTTTAGTTAAGCGCTCTTTAAATTCGTTAGTTTTAGCCGCTAAAGTAGCGTCAGAGAGCTTTTTTATTTTCGGCTCCAAGGCGTTTATGACGTCGACTCTAGGGGCCAACCGCGATATCTCGCGATCATTAGCCGTGCCAATGACTTTTTTAAGTAAATTGAACATTAGTATTTAATTATCCTTAAATTATTAAAATTCAAAAAGGTAAGCCGTAACCGTTCCGCCGGCTGGTCAAGCGGCCGGAGAAACTCCAACGGTCGCGTTCTTTTTAGGGAGAAATATTAAAAGGAGGGGGGAAATATTTATTCGGCCGAGGCCGCAATATCAAACTCGCCGCGAGAGAACATTAAGGGGTCTATCTGGATTCCGCCCACCAAAGTCTCAAAATGAAGATGAGGACCAGTAGAGCGCCCGGTGTTACCCACTTTGGCCACCACTTCGCCCCTAGCAACTTTTTGCCCAGGACTAACTAAGCTTTCGGAGAGGTGCGCGTAACGAGTTAGAAGCCCAAAGCCGTGATCAATAGTCACCATAAGCCCGTAGCCGTTAATAGACCAATCTGAACTTAAAACTAGCCCTTCAGCCGGTGAGCGGACGGGGGTTCCGACTGGGGCCACCAAATCCAAACCTTTATGAAAATCAGAACCACCGCCAAATGGAGAGAGGCGGTAGCCAAAACGTGAGGAAAGGCGGTAGTTAGCTAACGGCATAATAGAGGGAGTCGCCGAAACCATGGCCTTAGAGCCCTCCAAAACCGAGGTTAACTCCCCAATAGCCATTTCCACTTCTGTAGCCCGGCGCTCGAGCCGATCGAGTTCTAAATGAAGAGACTTAATGTTATCTGACGATTTAAGCCAGTCGCGGCTACCAGGTGGCTCTGGGGAGACCCCGCCTTTTGCTTCCGCCCCGCCCCAAGTCCACGCGACCGAGGAAATTAAGGCTGGCCAGATCTTTTCTAAAGAGGCAGTCTCGGGTAAACCCAGCTCGCGGTTAAAATCGCGGGTTAAGAGATTAAGATCTTCCTCTCTATTTTTTAAACTCTCCAAACGACCTTCGATATCTTTCACTCGCTCCTTAAAGGCCAGTATCTGCTCAACGCTAGCCCCCTTTTGCTCTAAAAGGACCTCTAAGTGAAGACTGCGCTCGTCAAAGTCGCGCATAGCCTTCCAAGAATATATTCCATAGCCCGCCACGGCTAAGACGATAGCCGTGAACATAAAAATTAAAAGGCGGGTGAGCCAAACGGGCGAGGAAAAAGAACGGACCTTAGGCACGAGATCCGATTCCTTCATCAAACATATACGGTAACGAACAGCCATAACACCAAAATCTATAGGCTTAGTCAACCACCACCAGCTAAAGCTGGTGGCTTGAAATTACGACTAAAGTCACTTTTGAGCGGCTAAAGCCGCTTGAAAGAACTTCATCAAATACCGCCGACTGAAGTCGGCGGTCTGTTTAGGGCGACTAAAGTCCCTTTTGAGCGGCTAAAGCCGCTTGAAAGAACTTCATCAAGTACCACCGACTGAAGTCAGCGGTCTGATCTTTTAGTATTTCGGATGATACTGTACCATTAGTAGCCCGACTACTCTTCTACTTCTACCTTAAACTCTTCATCGAGATGACTCTGGCGCTCAATGTATTCGACAATCACTTCGTCAGTAACATTACCACTACTACAGCAAAAGTACCCTCTAGCCCACATATGTCGCCCCCAATATTGTTTTTGCAATTTTGGAAATGTCATCATTGCTCGAAGCGCAAAAACCTCTTAAAAGCACAATAGTCTAAAAAATTAACTAGTGATAAGACTATGTTACAAATTTA
>JAITQT010000140.1 GCA_031288745.1 Deltaproteobacteria bacterium | reverse complement strand
CCCCAACAATTGGGCTTGACGCCGCCGCGTTCACCACCGAGAAAACTGGTGAAGGACCCTCTCTATCGGCCTAATTTGGCAGCGCCCTCTAGCAAGCATAAGATCAATTTTTCTCATCTTTAGCTAAACTGACCCCGGCCCTTAAGGGAGCTGTCCATTTGAGCAAAATCTCCTTGGTTTCTTTCTAAACCCCCTCCTAATTGCCCTATCTTTCCGGCCTAATTTTCCTCATTATCTCGCTGACCTTAAGCGCTTTCGGGCGGCTCGATTTCCCATCGAACGGTTAAAATTTATTTAAACGCCTCTATTTTCGCGCCCAGACAAGCAATTAAAGCTATTAAAATTATTAGAATTTTCAGAGCCATAAAGATTGATTTAAGAGTAAAAAAATTTTGACTTTAGCTCTTGACATTTATTCTCAAAAATATTAAACTTTTGAAAATTGAAAATGAAATTCAATTGCAATATAATTTCTCCCTTTTTTATCCCCAATCGGCCCCCCAGGCTATGTTTACCCTTTTTAGCTGGTTATATTAACGACCTTTCCATAATTTTTTATGACCTGGCGCTTAAGCTAATTTGTCATAAGCTTAGCCTCCAGCCAAAAAAATCCACGGCCGTAAAAAACTCCTTCGGTCAATTGAGGGCCATTATTCGAGGTTCCGTTAAATTTATAAAGTAAACAACTAGCCGATACTGACCAAAGAAAAAAAAATAAATACAACAAAAACTATATTTTTTAACTAAAAAAAATATTAAATACATTTTAAAAATCTAATTAATGGTTATCAAGCGTAATACATGAGTATTTTAACTAATAATACATTTAATTCTTTAATTGACGTTCTGATGGCTAGAGCGGCCCAGACACCAGATAAAGAATGTATCCGTTTTCTACCCAATGGTAACGAAGACGGTGCCTTGAGCTGGTCGTATAAGACGCTTGACCTTAAAAGTAGGTCCATAGCCGCAGCCATAGAAAAAACAGATCTTGTGTGCGAGCGTCCCATTCCGCTACTTCTCTCTCCTGGAGAAGAATTCGTGGCCGGATTTTTCGGCTGCTTATACGCAGGAGCTATCGCCCTTCCCATGGCTCCTCCGGGTTTAGCCAGGTTAGCGCGAAGCTTTTCTCGGCTAACGCGTCTGATCGAAGACTCCAAAGCCCGTCTGGTCTTAAGCTCGGGGCGACTGATAAAAGCGGTGAAAAAAGTCTCGGAACAAGTTGATTTTCTAGGACAAGCTCAAATTTTAAATATCGACGACATCGACCTTTCTTTAGCCGACTTTTGGCAGCGACCGAAAATTAACTCCGAAACCCTCGCTTGGCTCCAGTACACTTCCGGGGCCACAAACGAGCCCAAAGGGGTCATGGTCTCGCACGGAAATATCGTCTCCAACCTCGAAAGCATTATCGAAACCATGTCTATAAGAGGGGTTAGCTCCATACTTTCTTGGCTGCCCCCCTTTCACGATATGGGCTTGGTGGGCGGCATTTTGGCGCCCATCTACCTAGGGGCGCTTTGCCTAATAATGCCGCCAATGGCCTTTTTGAGGCGTCCGGCCAACTGGCTAGAGGCGGTGAGCCGCTATCAGGCGCAGGCCACGGGAGGGCCAAATTTCGCCTTTGAGGCCTGCGTGAAAAAGATAACAGACGAGCAGATGGCCTCAATCGATCTTAGCTCTCTTAAAGTGCTCTTTTGCGGGGCCGAACCCATACGTTGGGAGACGGTTAAGCGCTTTGTGGAGCGATTTGAAAAAGCCTCTCTTAAGCGCGAGGCTTTTTATCCATGCTACGGGCTAGCAGAAAACACTCTTTTTGTCAGCGGCGTAAAACCCTTTTCCGGGGCCTCCGTTTTAGAGCTAGACGCTAACGCTTACGCCGAAGGGCGAGTTAGGCTAGCTAGCCAAGAGAGCGAAACAATTGAGCGCCTGGTCAGCTGCGGGCGAGCGGGCTATTTAAACGAAATTCGGGTCATTAATCCTAAAACCCAGCTCGAACTTAGCGAGGGGCAAATCGGCGAGATCTGGCTGCGCGGACCATGCGTGGCTAAAGGCTATTGGGAAAAACCAAAGCAAAGCGAAGAATTCTTTAAGGCTTTTGAAGCCTCTAGTGGGGCGGGGCCTTTTTTCCGCACTGGCGATTTAGGCTTTATCTTCGAAGGAGAGCTTTATATTTCCGGACGCGAAAAGGAAATGATAATTATCGGAGGAAGAAACTTTTTCCCGCACGATCTGGAAATTTGCGCCCTTGAATCGAGCGAAGGCCTAATTGAAAACGGCGCGGCGGCCTTTGGCCTAGATAGTGGCTCAACTGAAGAGCTGGTGGTCGCGCTAGAAACGAGACTTCCCCACGACGCGCTCAACGAGACTATAGCCAACGTTTTGCGCTCTTTTAGCGAACAATTTGACCTAATTCCAAAGGCTATCGCTCTAGTTAGACGAAACGTCCTACCTAAAACCACCAGCGGAAAAATACAGCGCCGTCTGTGCCGCAAGATGTTTTTGGAAGGCTCACTTCCCATCTTAAAGCTTTGGCAAGAAGCAAAAATAAAGGCTCAAATTCCTGTTTGGGGCCCGCCTCCCCCTGATTGTAAAGATGAGACTATCTGGGAGCGCTATCTCGCTAGGGGAATAGCCACAAAATTAAACCTTGAGGCCGACCAAATCGACCCTGCTCTCCCCTTTAGCTCATTTGGCCTTAATTCAAGCGCGGCCGTGGCTATCTCTGGGGAGCTTCAAGAGGCGCTAGGCAAATCGCTAGAAGCCTCTCTTTTATACGATTACGGAAATATTGCCTCTTTAGCCCGCTACCTTGCGGGCCGCCAGAGCGCGGCTCAAAATCTGTGGCTAAAAAAGCCTAAAAAAGAACCCATAGCCATAATAGGAGCCTCTTTACGAGCGCCCGGGGCCGATTCTATAGAGGCCTTTAGCCAAATGCTCTTTAACGGTATCGACGCTATTACCCGAGCGCCGAGCGATCGCCTTAAAGGAGACAATCAATCCACTGAAAACCAAACCTATCCTCGTTTCGGCGGATTTTTATCCGGAGCCTTAAATTTTGATCCCGCCCCCTTTAAAATTTCACCCCGCGAGGCCGAGGAGATGGATCCCCAACAACGACTCCTCCTAGAGGTTAGCTGGGAAGCGCTAGAGAGGGCGATAATAGACCCGCTCTCTCTTAAGGGTTCTAAAACGGGAGTCTTCGTCGGTATTAGCGCCGCCGACTACCAACAGATGCGCTTAAACTCTAACAAACCTTTAAACGTCTATGTTGGAACCGGTAGCGCCCATAGCCTTGCGGCCAACCGCCTCTCTTATGTTTTAGGACTTCGAGGCCCGAGCCTTAGTCTCGATAGCGCCTGTTCGTCTTCTCTTACGGCCCTCCATCTAGCCTGCCGAAGCCTAAACCAAGGAGAGTCTGATCTGGCCCTAGCCTGCGGGGTTAATCTTATTTTGGATCAGAGAGGGTCAATAATTTTTAACCAGGGTGCCTTTTTGGCACCCGACGGCCGGTGCAAGAGCTTTTCCGACGATGCCGACGGCTACGTTCGTTCGGAAGGCTGCTTAGTCGTAGTTTTAAAAACTCTTAGCCGGGCGCAAGAAGATGGCGATCATATTTTAGCTCTAGTTAAGGGCTCGGCCATAAATCAAGACGGGCAAACTAACGGCCTTACGGCCCCAAGTAGAGAGGCGCAAAGAGAGCTTATAATCGAGGCTTTAGCCGACGCTTCTCTTAATCCCTCCGACATTGATTACCTCGAGGCCCACGGAACGGGGACCAACCTAGGAGACCCTATAGAATTCGGGGCGTTAAGCCAAGTTTTTAGCGGCACGCGAAACAATGGCGAACCTCTAATAATTTCTTCGGTCAAAACTAATATCGGCCATTTAGAAGCCGCAGCGGGGCTAGCTGGAGTAGTTAAGACTCTTTGCGCCCTAGAAAAAAAGGCCGCGCCCCCTCACCTCCATCTTAGAAAAATTAACCCAGCTATTGATTTAAGCTCCATCCCGGCCGTTATTCCCACCCAAACTCTCCCCTGGCCAAGAAAAAAGAACAGAGCTAGAAGAGCCGGGGTGAGTTCGTTTGGTTTCGGCGGGGCCAACGCCCACGCGATTATAGAAGAGTGGCCGCCAGAAGAAAACGGCGAGGCTCAGAGCGAATTTAAAATCTCTTCGAGCGACTTTCCAGTTTTTTCTCTTATAACCCTCTCGGCCATGACCCAACAACGATTGGAAAAATTAGCCGAGCTTTACGCCAAAGACCTTGAAAAGCTTACGCCTTCCGAGATAGCCGATTTTGCCTATACCACTAACGTAGGCCGAGCCAGTCTCCCTTGGCGCTTGTGCGTTAATTATGACGAAAATCTGACCAAAAATCTAAAAAATATAGCTAAAAATAATGAGCCAGGTTTAGTTAACCAAGTTAAACCTAGCCAGGCTAGAAACGAGTTTGTCTTTAATTTGCCGGAAACAATAACGGTTAGCCCTAAGGCCATAGAGAGGTTAAGCCAAAGCTTTCCCGCCTTTGACGAAAGTTTTCAAAAAGTCGTTCTAGCCTTAAACGAGGTTGGACTAAAAGATATCTTAAGCGAAGAAATATTATCTAACCTAGACCCTCAAAGCCGCCTGGCCTCTAGCTTTGCCCTACAATACGCCCTAAGTAATCTATGGCAAAGTTTTGGAATTACTCCATCGGCTTTAAGTTTTAATAAACGCGCCTTATTCGTGAGCTGCGTCATTAGTGGCACCATATCGGTTCAAGACGCGGTCAATTTACTTGCGGCCGCCCTAGAAAAAAACGAAAAGTGCGGCCACGAGGCCTTTACGCAGCTCTTTAATCAAATCTCGCCTCAACCGCCTAACCACAAGTTATTATTAGCCTATTCAGTAGAAGAAATAGAGTGGCCAAAATTAACTAGCCTAAAATTTTGGCTTGATACTATTTTTACTTTCAGCCAAGAATCTAGCCAAGATCCTAATCAAAACTTGAGTCAGCCAAACCTTAATATTATCCATAAGTTCGGCGACGTTTTAGATATGAACGACAGATTTTGGGCCGGCACCTCGGCCAAACCAAATCAGTCGTTAGTCTATCCGGCCTTTTGCTCAAGTAGCGATACGAGGGCCAACATACTATCCACGCTAGGGACCATGTGGCTTCGCGGGGCTAAGATAGAGTGGAAAAAGGTCTATCAGGGCTCAAAGCTTTCAAAGCGCATTATACCAACCTACCCCTTCGAAGAGCGCCGCTATTGGTTTGAAGCCATAGAAACTAATAGTTATACGAAGAACAATCTAACTCATAATGAAGAAAAAATTAGCCAATCTATCTCTCAAGAAAATATCTTATCTAGTTCTGAAATCAATCTCACGACGCAAAAAGATAGAAATAGCTACTCTAGCGAGACTATTAAAACTAAGGACTTTTTATTAGACCAACCTGGGCACCTAAAATTTATTAAAGAGCAAATTAGATCCGTTTTGCGCCTAAAAGACGATAATAATCTAGACGAGGGCCTTTCGCTCATAAACGCGGGCTTTGATTCATTAATGTTCGTCGAACTGGCCTCCAAAATTAAGCGTCTTTCCTCAGTTGAAATTTCTCCCGAACTCTTTGTCCAAGGAATTTCGATTGGCCAGTTAGCCGCCCTCTTAGAGCCAGGGTCTCAAGAAAGCCAAAGAGCCGAAGAAATTTCTCTTCTCTTTGGCCCCGACCCTCAAAACCGTTTCGCCCCCTTCCCTCTCACCGACACCCAATACGCCTACTGGGTAGGCCGCGACCATGGCTTTACCCTTGGAGGGGTCAGCTGCGGTAGCTACCTAGAAGTTGAAATCAATAATCTAAACGTAGAGCGGCTAACCATGGCCGTCAATAGGCTAATCGCCCGTCACGATATGCTTAGAGCGACTATAGCCGACGGCGTGCAGCGAGCGGCCCCTATGGTCGAATGGTATCAGGCTCAAGAAGATGATTTAAGTAATCTTAGCCAGATAGCTAAAGAGGCCGCGCTTCAAAAAAAACGAGAGGCGCGCTCGCACCTGGTTTTGCCTCTTGATAGGGCCCCTCTGTTTGAACTAACTTTATCAAAAGTAAGCGAAAAAACTTATAGGCTCCATTTTAATTTCGATCTTCTTATTGCCGACGCCTGGAGCTTTGGCCTTCTGGCCCGGGATTTAATGGATTTTTACTTAGATCCGAAGCTAGAAAAACCATCGCCCTCTTTTTCTTTTAGAGATTACGTCTTAGCCGACTTAGAGGAAAAAAAATCTCCTGCCTACGCTCGCGACTTGGAGTATTGGCTACGAAGACTTGACTCTCTACCGCCGGGTCCGGAGCTGCCGTTAGCTAAAAAACCAGAACAAATTGGTACGCCTCGTTTTTTTCGTAGAGAGGCTAAACTTAAGGCCGAAAAGTGGTCAAAATTAAAAAATAAAGCTAGAAGCTTAAATCTTACGCCGTCAAGCTTGTTATTAGCCGCCTTTAGCCTGGCCTTGGCCCGCTGGAGCGCCTCTTCTCGCTTTTGTCTAATGCTGACGACCTTTAGTCGCAAAAATTACCATAAAGACGTAAACGAAATCGTAGGCGATTTTACCTCTCTCTTATTACTTGAGGTTGAAAGTCAAGTTAATCTTAATTTTACCCAGCACGCCCAAAACGTGGCCCGGCAACTTGGCCGCGATATGGCCCGAAATCGAGTTTCGGGCCTTGAAGTTTTGCGAGAACTCTCTAAACGAGAAAAAGGCGAAAGCGTCTCGCGCTCTTCGGTGGTCTTTACTAGCGCCCTTCCGCTCTCGGAAGGCTCGGAAATAGATTTTTTTGCCCCGCTTGAGGCGGTAAATCCTAAACTAACCTATGCTATTTCCCAAACGCCGCAAGTGTGGCTCGATCATCAAGTCTGCCAATACCAAGGCGGTCTAATTTACACTTGGGACGCGGTTGACGAACTCTTCCCCCCTAACCTTTTAGACGATCTCTTCATTAGCTACAAAAACTTTCTAGAGAGCTTAGTTAATAGCCAGGAGGCCTGGGACGAACCCTGCCCTTTAGCCACGCTCCCCGAACGTCAAGCTCAGATAAGAGCGAAAGCTAACGACGTCTTCGTTTTAAGAGAGAGTTCGGTTTTACATCAAGAGTTTCTAAATAGGGCCGATGAAAATAAAGATAATATCGCTCTCATTGACGATAAAGATAGCCTATCTTACGGAGAGCTAGAAAAAATTAGTCTCGTTTGCTCCATCTGGCTAAGAGAAAACGAACAAAAAAATAGCGATATTACGGCTATCTTCATGGATAAGGGCTGGGAGCAAGCGGCCGCCGCTCTAGCCATCAGCCGATCTGGGGGGGCCTATCTACCCATAGATCCTTTATTACCGCCAAAAAGAGTTGAATATTTACTCTCCGACGCTTCCGTCAAGATAGCTCTAACCCAACCTCATCTTAAAGAGCGTTCGGCCTCTTTAGGGGTCAAAACTTTAATCGTTAGTCGAGAACTTTTAAATTCTCCCACGGGCGAGTTTAGTCAAATAGTTAGCCCAAACTCTCTAGCCTACGTCGTCTATACCTCAGGGTCGACCGGATTGCCTAAAGGGGTCATGATCAAACATGAAGCGGCCCACAATACTATTGACGATCTAATCGAACGCTTAAACTTTTCTAGTAGCGATAGAGTGTTCGGCATCTCAAGCCTTAGTTTTGATCTCTCCGTTTTTGATATCTTTGGCTTACTATCAGTTGGCGGGGCCATTATCTACCCAAGCGCGGATGACATAAGAAACCCTAATCAATGGATGAGGCTAATAATCAAACATCAGGCTACTATTTGGAATTCCACGCCCTCGCTCATGAGTATGCTCTTAGATTACCTCGTAGATAATCCCCTTTCAAATTTAGCTAAGCTTCGACTAGTCATGCTAAGCGGCGACTGGATCCCTACTAACATGCCCGCTCGCCTAAAAAGCGTCTTTGACGGAGTAACGGTGGCCGCGCTGGGCGGAGCGACCGAAGCCTCTATTTGGTCTAATATTTATATGGCTAACGATATTCCCGAAGAATTTAAAAGCGTGCCCTACGGCTGGCCTCTTAGCAATCAAGGTTACCGCGTTTTAGACGAAGAGCTTCGCCATCGGCCCGACTATGTCCCGGGTAATCTTTATATTACAGGTAAGGGCCTGGCTGAAGGCTATCTAAACGATGAAGAAAAAACTAGATCTAGCTTCATCGTCGCCCCTAAAACCGGAGAAAGGATGTACAAAACCGGCGATCTCGGACGCTACTGGGACGACGGCACGCTAGAATTTTTAGGCCGAAACGATAATCAAGTTAAGCTTAACGGTTACCGAATAGAGCTAGGCGAAATTGAAGCGGCCATGACCGCTTGCCCTTCAGTTAATCAGGCCGCGGCCATAATAATGCGCGAGGGCGACGAGAGCGCTAGATTAGTTGGCTTTGTAACTTCTACTAAAGCTAATCTAGCGGATGATCTTAAAGAAGAAGAGCATAGAGAGGCTATGCTAGCTGAAGGCATAAGCCAAATTTCAGCGGTGGAAAGACTTAAATATAAGCAAGAGCGCCATAATTTACGTTGCGATCTAGAGGGCTTTGAAAGAATCGAACTATTTAGTCAGAGCTTAAGCGAGCAAGAAGAACTTGTTAGATACTTTAGCCGCCTTAGTTCGCGTAAGTTTGTAGAGAAAAAAGCTCCCTTTGAGAGCTTTAGCCGGCTATTGAGCGAGCTTCGAGCTCTTGATAAGGCCAATTGGCCTCTAGCGCGTTTCCGCTACGCTTCTGCCGGCTGGACTTACCCGGTTCAGATATACCTCTTAATTAAGCCCGATAAAGTTGAAGACATAGAGGCCGGAAGTTATTACTATGATCCCTTTAAAAACAATCTAGTTAAACTGGCCCCTTACCCTCAATCAATTAATCCCTTTCCAGGGGCTAACGGCCGAATCTTTGAGGGTGCCTCATTCGCTATTTTTTTAGTCTCCGAGACTAAAGCCATAGAACCATTGTACGGAAATAGATCTAAGGATTTCGAGCTGATTGAGGCCGGCCTCGTTAGTCAACTCCTAGAAAGCGCCTGCCGAAAATTAAATCTTGGCTTATGCCAGATAGGGGCCGTAAATTTCAATCTCCTAAGAGATTTATTTCTTCTAAATAAAGATCATCGCTACCTACATTGTTTAGTCGGCGGAGTGATCAAAGGGCAAGATAATATTAATCTTATTGAGGCTAATAATGAATCTATGCCAGAAGAAATTAATAATATAAGTAACGATCTTCCAAAAATTATCAAAGAGGCTCTAAGCGCCCATCTCCCCTCTTACATGCCCCCCTCGACCATAATTGAGCTTAAAGCCATGCCCTTGACTTCAAACGGTAAGGTGGATAGAAACGAGCTAATTAAAATCGCCCGCGAGCGCGCCGATCAAAACCAATTCGTGACCCCTAGAGGCGAAAGGGAAACCAAAGTCGCTAAACTTGTCTCCGACGCTCTAGGGGGCCGCACGGTCGGGGCTCTAGATAATTTTTTCGAGCTCGGGGCCACCTCTCTACATTTAGTAAATCTCCAACGCCGTCTCAATCAGGCCTTTGAAAAAGAAATTAATATAGCTGATATTTTCTCTAATCCTAACGTAGCTTCTTTAAGCGCCTTTTTAGAAGGAAGCGAGCATGAAGACGAACTTCTAAGCGGGGCTGAAAAACGGGCTAAGCTACGTAGAGAGCTTCATAGTCAAAGGGCCTAAAAAACTCTTGAAAAAATTTAATCAAAGATAATTCATAACATTTTGTCTTTTCGTCCTTTAACCAATCAAGGATTAAAGCATGAGTAGTTCTAACATTCTAGGCCAGGCCGTGGCCGTGGTCGGTCTAAGCTGCCGTTTTCCCGGGGCAGACGATTATCTTAAATTTTGGGATAACCTAATTAAGGGCGTGGTTAGCGTAACTTTTTATAGCCAAGAAGAGCTAATAGAAGAAGGTCTTAGCCCTAAACTCGTCTGCGATCACTCTTACGTTAAGGCCGCCTACGCCCTAGAGGGTATCGAACTCTTTGACGCCTCTTTTTTTGGCTACGCCGGTAGCGAGGCCCAAACTATCGACCCTCAACAGCGTCTTTTCTTAGAATGCGCCTGGGAAGCGTTCGAAAACGCCGGTTGGTCGCCTTTGGGGGCGGGGGCGGACAATCGATCAATAGGAGTGTTCGCCGGCGCTAGCCTGAGTTCTTATTTTAACCGCGTTTACCGCTCCCATCTAAGCGGCCCGGCCGAGGCCTTTCAAGGGCTAGTGGGTAACGACAAGGATTATCTATGCTCGCGAGTCTCCTATAAGCTAAATCTCAGGGGACCGAGCATGTCAGTGCAGAGCGCTTGCTCAAGCTCGCTCGCTAGCGTCCATCAAGCCTATGAGAGTTTACGCTCTGGTGCCTGCGATATGGCCATAGCCGGAGGGGTTTGCCTTAGGACGCCACAAAAGGCGGGCTATCTCTATCAGCGCGACATGATTATGAGCCCTGACGGCTATTGCCGTCCTTTTGATGAAAAGGCAAACGGCACTGTCTTTTCCGGCGGCGTGGGCGTGGTCGTCTTAAAAAGATTAGCCGACGCTATCAGAGATTGCGATTATATTTACTCCCTCGTTATCGCCTCAGTTATCAATAACGACGGCGCGGCCAAAGTAGGCTACACGGCCCCAGGCGGAGAGGGGCAATCGGCGGTCATTCAAGAGGCCCTCTCTCTAGCCGAGCTTGATAGCGCCGAGATAGGTTACGTAGAGACCCACGGCACCGGCACGATCATAGGCGACCCCATTGAATTTTCCGCCCTCTCTCGGGTTTTTAGGCGTTCGACTAAAAGAGAGTCTCAAAAATGTTTTCTGGGTGCCCTTAAGGCCAATATTGGTCACGCCGACGTGGCTTCCGGCATCGCCGGATTTATTAAGACGACTTTAGCCATAGAGAGGGGCCAAATCCCGCCTAACCCTCTTTTTGAGCGCATTAATCCGGCTATCGATCTTAATTCCAGCCCATTTAAAATAAACGTAGACTTAAAAAATTGGGAAAGTTTAGCTTCAACTCGCCTGGCCGGAGTAAGCTCGTTTGGCATCGGCGGCAGTAACGCCCACGTTATCGTCCAACAAGGGCCTAAGCGTCAGACCAGAGCTAAAGTTTTTAGTCAGCGAGATCTCTTCGTCTTATCATCGCGAAACGAAACCATGCTGCGGGCCTTATCGGGTAAGTTCGCCCAATCTATAAAATTAAATCAAACGGATCTAACCGATCTCTGCTTTACTGTTCGCCAAGCCAGGGCCGACGATCTGGAGCGAATTGCTATCGAAGCGGGTTCGATTGACGAACTAAGCCAAAAGTTAGAGCAATTTGCTCAAGGTCGCTTGCCCCAAGGGCTAATTAGGGGAAGATTAAATAGCGATCGCCAAAGAGGGGAAATTGTCGAAAAATTAATCGGCCAAAGCGAACTAGAAACTCTGGCCGAGCGCTACGTTAAAGGGGACTCTAGCGCCCTTAAGGGGATTCAAAGAATGGCTCGCGAACATGAAGCCAAAAAAATCCCAACCCCAACTACTGTCTTTCAAAAAAAGCGCTATTGGTTAGACCCTCTCCCAGAAGAGATTAACTTTATCGGGGCAACTAACGTTGAGCATAGAGTATTAAAAAATCGATTAAAAACAGCTTTAAACGAAATATTTTACTGCGGCTCTCTGACAGGCTCTTTATTAAAGAGTTTAAAAGAGCACCGAATCGGAAATAGAGCCATCGCCCCGGCCGCTTTGTTTTTCGAGATCTTTCGGGCCGCAGCCAAAATTGAATTTCCCCAAGGATTTTTAATCAAAAATCTTAGGTTGATAGAACCATTGCCGCTTGATCTTATCGAAATTAAGTTAGAATTAGTTATCCACCCTGGCCAAACAAAGCGATCCTCAGAATTATTTTTCTTAAAGCAAGAAGATCAAAATCAATCATGGCGGCCTTTGGTTAGAGCAGAGATCGAAGAGCATGAAAGCAAACGGGATAAAGAGGAACTAATCGAAAAACTAGAAATTTTGCGAGACGATATTATAGCCCCCGTGGAGGTCCAGGGGCTCTACGAGCAAATTAAAAGTTTGGGGCTCGACTATGGAGAACATTTTAGGACTATCTCCGTACTCTATCGCTCGGAAAATCGAGCGCTGGCCAAAATTGAACTCAATTTAAATCAAAGCCAGAAGGGGTTAGCTTGGTCGCCCGCTCTCTTAGACGGTTGCCTTCAAACGGTTATGGGGGCCTTGGGGGAGGATATTTATCGAGCCTCTAAAACTTTCGTGCCCGCGAGCCTAGAAGAGCTATCTCTGGTCGAAAAGGTGCCGGATACGGTTTGGACCTTAGCTGAGATAGTAAAAGAGCGGATGGAAAACAGCCTTCAAATTTTACTCAACCTGACTATTTATAACCAAAACGGCACGGTTATTGGAAAAATTAAAAACCTTTCTCTCGCCGAGCTTAGCCCCGACTTTTTCTCTCAACAGTCTACTATTGAACAAAACTGCTATCAAGTTCAATGGGAAGACGGAGGGGAAATTTACCCTCGTCAAGTTCAAATCGAGAGCGAGATACTAATTTTGGCCGAGCCCGACTTCGCTATAGAAATATCTTCAGCCTTTAAATGGCACCGCGGCGATAGAGTGGAAAAAGTTTGCTCCAATGAGAGCGACTTGGCGAAAAGATTAAACGAACTTTCTCGCCAAAACCCCTCTAAGCTTACTATTTTACACGCTCTAAGCCTAAGCCTAAATCAAGATAGCGACTGGGAAAAAATCTATGAATTCGGAGCCGTAAGCCTACTTAATCTAATTCAAAAAATAAGCGCCGTTAAAAATATAGAAATTAAGCTAATCATAGTTACTAGCGGCGTCTTTGGGCCCAATCAAACGGGGGGGCAAAATCCCTGTCAAGCGGCCGCCTGGGGCTTGTTACCAGTTATTGAAAACGAATATCCCGCCCTAACCCCCAAAATAATAGACGTTGAAATAGGCCAAAAAGGCCTAAGAGATCTCTTAAGCGAAATTACCTACGAAGATAGAGAATCGCGAATAAGTTTAAGAGAGGGACGAAGATACCTCGCCCGTCTAGATTTTAAACTCAAAATCGAAACGGAGAGCGATTTAGAAAAGCCCTCCGCCTCAACTCAAACCCAGCCAGGATGCGAGCTCATTAGCGGGGCCCTCGGGGGTTTGGGCTTAAAGCTTTGTCAGCAAAGAGTAAACCAAGGGGCCACCCATTTAGCCTTACTAATCAGAAGGGCACCCACTGAAGAGGAACTTAAGGTTATTGATAATATTCGCTCTAAGGGAGTTGAGGTTAGGCTATTTAAGGCCGATTTAACCGATATATTAGCTATAAAAAGAGCGCTAGAAGAGATTAAAGAAAAATTTGCGCCTTTAAAAAAAGTCTTTCATCTCGCCGGCGCGCTTGATGACGATCTATTAAGCCGGCTTAATAGCCAAAGGTTTCTAAAAGTTCTAGGCCCTAAGGCCGAAGGGGCCTTTAATCTTCACCTTCTAACCAAAGAATTTAATTTAGAAGATTTCGTCATGTTTTCCTCAACCGCCGCCTGGTTTGGCCCTCCCGGGCAAGGTAACTACGCTGCGGCCAACGCCTTTCTAGACGCCTTAGCCGCCCATAGACGCCGCGAGGGACTTCCAGCTTTAAGCGTTAATTGGGGTGCCTTTCTAGGGGCCGGCATGGTCGAAAGATTAGGCTTAAATGAGAACCTTAAACACTTTGGCCTTAAGGCCTTTGAGCTTGAGGAAGGCTTTAGTATCCTAGATAAACTTATGAAAGAGAGAGCCACTAACGTTTTAGCCCTTAAAGTTAACTGGCCAAAATTTTTAGAAAGAGGCGGTTTAACCGCTACACCTCCATTTTATAAAAGAGTATATAACTTCTCTTATGATATAGGTCAAAGCGATAATATTAATCAAAAGATAAAAAAAGAAAATATAGCCCTACTCCAAAGGTTACGAAATGTTGACGGCCATAAGCGCTTAAAAGAAATCTCAAGACTAATTATTGAAAAAATAGCTCTGGTCCTTAAAGTTGATTCTAGCGAGCTTAATAAAGACGACAATCTTCTGGAAATGGGTATCGATAGCCTCTTGGCCCTTGATCTTTTCCAAAACCTAGAAAAAGACTTTGGCGTAACCTTAGAACGATCTCTTTTATTTGAAAATCCAACCGCAGGGGCCTTAAGCGAGGCTATTTCCGAAATTATCGAAAAGGGTTTGGAGGTAAATACTAATCAAGATCTCTTAATCAATGTTGATCCTAAAAATCGATACGCCTCCTTTCCCCTTATGGAAATGCAGCAGGCCTACTTTGTCGGGAGAACCGGAGCAGTCGAACTGGGTAACGTTTCTTGCCACGTCTATCTAGAAACGGAGAAAGAAAATCTCAATTTAGAGGCCTATCAAGTAGCCTGGAACAAAGTTATCCAACGACACGATATGCTCAGAGCTGAAATATTAGCCGACGGGCACCAGCGCGTCTTAGCCCAAACGCCCTCTTTCCAAATCGAATTTAGCGACCTTTCAGACCTCTCGCCCTTTGCGGCGGAACAAGTAATCCTAGAAACGCGCCGAAAAATGAGCGACCAAGTTCTAGCCCCCGACCGCTGGCCCTTATTTAGAGTGAAAGTAACCTGCTTAAAAGGGGGCCTTTATCGATTGCATATAAGTTTAGATCTTCTTATCGCCGATCTCCACTCCATGAATCTTATCATGGACGATTTAGCCGCCGTTTATCTTGACCAGAATAAAGAGCTAGAGCCGATCAATTTATCTTTCCGCGATTACGTCTTATATCTTGATAAGCATCGCCAAAGCCCGGCCTATCTTAAGGCTAAGGAGTATTGGTTAAATAGAGTCGATTCTCTCCCCCCGGCCCCGGAGCTACCTCTAGCTGAAAACTCGTCTAATATTAGTAAACCGCGCTTTGTTCGGCACGCTGGTAAATTAGAAAAATTTGAGTGGGAAACCTTAAGCCAAAAAATTAACGAGCTATCCCTTACCCCTTCGGGCTTATTATTGGCCCTCTACGCCGAGGTTTTGGCCGGCTTTTCCTCAAAGAGTCATTTTACTATTAACGTCACTCTCTTTAACCGCCTAAACCTCCATCCCGAGGTCATGAAAATAGTGGGCGACTTTACATCGGTTAGCCTTCTGGAGGTTAATCACGATTGGGACTCTTTCTTTATAGAAAGGGCTCGAGCCATACACAAAAGGCTCTGGTCGGATTTAGATAACGGTGCCTTTAGCGGCGTAGAGACTATTAGGGAGTGGAGTAAAAAAACCAAAAAAAACGCTAGCCAAATCATGCCAGTGGTCTTCACCTCAACTTTGGGCTTAGGCGAAAAGAAGGCCACTCACCCTTCGCTAAAAACATTTGGCAGAGTTGTTTATAACATAACCCAAACCCCTCAGGTCTGGATAGACTTTCAAGTTCGCGAGATAGATGGCGAACTTCATTTCAATTGGGATTCGGTGGACGAGCTTTTCCCACCCAATTTAGTCGAAAATATGTTCAACTCCTATAAGCGTTTACTTAGCCTTCTAGCTCGCGACGACAACGCTTGGAAAAAGGCGGTCCTCCCATTACTGCCGCCCGAGCAGATAGCTCGCCGCCGCTTATCTAACGCTACTTTAGCCCCTAAAGACGAGGGGCTCTTAATTGATTTATTTATCCGCTCGTTAAAGAAAAATCCCGAGGCCCCGGCTATATTAGAAGAAGATGGCGCTCTAACCTACGCCGAGTTAGGCCGTGCGGCCGAATCGATAGCTAGAGCGCTCTTAGATAATAATTGCCGCAAAGGCGA
The DNA here is from genome assembly GCA_031288745.1 of Deltaproteobacteria bacterium. Lineage (GTDB taxonomy): Bacteria > Desulfobacterota > Desulfarculia > Adiutricales > Adiutricaceae > JAITQT01. The sequence goes on along the minus strand of JAITQT010000140.1, from coordinate 11,159 downwards.
ATTTATTCCCGTAGTCACTAACGGAGGGCGCGAGGAAACTATCTCGGCCTTAGCCGCCCTAAGCGTGGGGGCGGTCTACGTCCCAATTGATGCCGACGCTCCGGCCATTCGAATGCGATATCTAATTGAAAATACTCGGGCCAAAAGGGTTTTAACCCAAAAACGCCATTTATCTCTTGACTGGCCCGCAAACGTTAAGGTTATGGCGGTAGACGCTCTAACTAAAATTAACCACGGCGATTTTGACTTAGAACGCCACCTGGCAAGGCCTGAAGATCTAGCCTACGTCATTCACACCAGCGGGTCAACTGGAAAACCCAAAGGGGTCATGATTAGAAGAGAGGGCGCGCTCAACACCATTTGCGCCGTAAACCGTCTAATCGGACTTAACTCTCAAAATCGCGTCCTGGCCTTATCACGATTTACCTTCGATCTCTCGGTTTGGGATATTTTTGGCCTTTTAGGCGCTGGCGGGGCCATAGTCTTACCTACGGCCCAAAAGAGACTTGATCCCTCTCACTGGCGAGATCTTATGAGACGCTTTAAGGTTAACGTTTGGAACACGGCACCCTCTCTGATGCAAATGCTCTTAGATTTTCTAGAAAGACGACAAGAGCCTGCGCCCAGTAATCTGACGAGAGTGCTCTTGAGCGGAGATTGGATACCTCTAAATTTATACTCAAGATTAATCTCAAAATTTAAAGAGGCTAAACTTCTTAGCCTCGGCGGGGCAACGGAAGCCTCTATTTGGTCAAATTACTTTTGGGTTAACGAGATTAAGCCCGAATGGAAGAGCATACCCTACGGAAGGCCTTTACCTAACCAGTGTTTCTTTGTCTTAAACGATCGCGGCCATGATTGTCCAGACTGGGTGCCTGGCAAGCTTTACATTGGCGGCTTAGGCGTGGCCTCGGGTTATCACGACGACCATCAAAGGACTGCCGAATCGTTTGTCACTCACCCCCAAACCGGAGAACAACTCTACTCCACCGGCGACTTAGGCCGCTATATGGACGATGGAGAACTAGAGTTTTTAGGGCGAAAGGACGAACAAGTTAAAATTAACGGTTATCGCATAGAGCTGGGCGAAATAGAAAGCGTATTAGTTTCACATCCATCAATCTTTAGGGCCGCGGCCGTGCCTTTAGGGGAAAATAGATTAAATTACGGTATCGCCGCCTTCATTAGCTTTAAGGAAGGATTTAAGCCTATCTCTATAGATGAAATAACGATTTGGCTCAAGGGTCATCTGCCCGCCTATATGACGCCGGGTTCTATTTACGCGCTAGAGATGCTCCCCTTAAACTCGTCGGGAAAAATAGACCGAAAATGGCTCAAAACGCAATTGAACTCTCTAACTCTAAAGTCGTCGCTTACCCCACCGGAAACGGAAATGGAAAAAATCGTAGCCTCGGTTTTAGAGGCCGTCCTAAACCGCCAAGGCCTAGGAGTAGACGTAAGATTTTTTGAAATGGGGCTAAGCTCAATAGATCTTGTCTCAGTGCAAACTAGACTGCAAGACAAGATCGGCCGGGAAATTTCGTTATTAAATCTCTTAGAGCACTCAACCGTAAGGACCTTAGCCGCCCATTTGACCAAGGATAAGGCTAAAGCGGCTAAACATCTAGAGCGCGGCGCTAACCGCGCCGCTCGTCGAGCCAAGCGACGCGAACAAATATTCGACCTCAATCAAGGAGAATCCCATGAGTTCAGCCGATCAAGTCAAAATTGAAAATAGCGTAGCCATCGTCGGGATGGCCGGACGTTTTCCAGGGGCCGAAAACATCGCCCAATTTTGGGAAAATTTGGCCGCCGGTAAGGAATCGATTACCTTTTTTTCCGATGAGGAGCTTAGAGAAGTTGGCCTTGACGAAAAAACTATTAAAGCGCCCAACTATGTTAAGGCCGCCGGGCTAATGAAAGATGAAGAACTCTTCGACGCCGAGTTCTTCGGCTATACTCCTATGGAAGCTATGTTCATCGATCCCCAGCAGCGTTTATTTTTGCAAGCGTGCTATCACGCTCTGGAAGATGCGGGCTATAACCCCTTCGCTTACCCCGGAAACATAGGAGTTTACGGGGGCACGCGCATGAGCACTTATTACGTAAATTTTATGTGCGCCGATCTTAGCCAATACGGCACGGCCCGTTTTATGCAAAGCCACGTGGGGACCGACCGCGATCACCTTTGCACCAGAGTATCTTACAAGCTAAATTTGCGGGGACCTAGTTTTAATCTACAGTGCGCCTGCTCTACTTCTCTAGTCGCAGTCCATCTAGCCTGCGAGAGCTTACTTAGCGAGCAGTGCGATCTCGCCTTAGCTGGGGCCGCTGGGGTCGATATCCCTCAAAAGCACGGTCATTTCTTCCAAGAGGGCATGATCTTTTCCCCAGACGGACATTGCCGCCCCTTTGACGCTAAGGCCGAGGGTATAGTATCGGGTAACGGCGTGGGTGTGGCGCTCCTTAAAAGGTTATCGGACGCTCTAAAAGATGGAGACGCCATTTACGCCGTTATTAGAGGCTCGGCCATCAATAACGACGGTTGGACGAAAGTGGCCTATACCGCCCCTAGTTTAGAGGGCCAAAGCGAAGTAATCTCGGAAGCCCTAAATTTAGCCGGGATTGATCCTATAACCATCTCCTTGGTCGAAGCCCACGGTACCGGCACTTATCTAGGCGATCCCTTAGAAGTTGAAGCGCTAACCCGCGTCTTTTCAGAAAATAACGATAAAAAACAATATTGCGCCATAGGTTCGGTTAAGAGCAATATCGGACACCTTGAAGTCGCCGCCGGGGCGGCTAGTTTAATTAAAGCGGTCATGAGCCTTAAGGAAGGTAAAATCCCGCCCACAGCCAATTTTGAAAAACCAAATTCAAGGATAGATTTTTCCTCAACCCCGTTTTTCGTTAACAAAGAAACGATCGACTTTCCACAAACCGCTCGCCCTAAAAGGGCTTGCGTTAGCTCTTTCGGAGTGGGCGGAACCAACGCTCATGTCGTCTTAGAAGAGGCACCGAAAAGGGTAAAGACTAACTCTTTTAAGGCTACTAATAATCTTCTAGTTTTATCGGCCTTAGATATAAAACCACTTAAGGAGCTAGCTATAAGCTACCTAAAATTAATAGAGGAAAAGGAATTTAATCTCGATCTAAGTTCCTTCTGCCATACCTCTCAAGAGGGCCGGGCCCATCGCCAGAGAAGAATGGCCATTGTCGGCGAAAACCTAAGCCAGATCCAAAAGGCCTTAAAAGAAGCAATCGAAAGCCAAGACTGGTCGGAGAAAATAGATCTCGCCAAAAGCGTCAAACCAGTTTTTCTATTTACTGGCCAAGGATCGCAGCGAAGCGGTATGGGCCGCGAACTCTACGAAAAACAAAGCGTCTTCCAAAAAGCCTTAGACCACTGCGCCAAGATTTTAGAGCCTCTTTTGCCCGAGCCATTATTAAAAGTTATGTGGGATGAAAATAAAAAAGATCTTTTAAATAACACTCTTTTTACTCAAAGCGCTCTCTTCAGCCTCGAATACGCCCTAGCCCAAATGTGGCGTCATTGGGGGATAGAACCTTCTATTGTTATTGGCCATAGCGTGGGCGAATACGTGGCCGCGACCCTAGCCGAAGTCTTTAGCTTAAACGACGCTCTTACGCTGATTGCTACTCGCTCCAGGCTCATCGCTTCTCTACCAGCGGGAGGAGGCATGATGGCGATAGTGGCCGACGAAACAAAAACTAAAGACCTGCTTAAAGATTTAGCTCTAGATAACGATCTAGATCTGGCGGCCGTAAATAACCCCAACCAATGCGTGGTTTCTGGGCCTATTAAATTCATCGAGCGTTTAAGTAAACTTACCGAAAAGCTCGAGATTCGAAGCGCTATTTTAAGGGTCTCCCACGCCTTTCACTCAAAGTTAATGGATCCAATTTTAGATGAATTTTTTAAGGCCGCATCCAAAATCGATTACTCGCCCCCAAAGCTTGGGATAATATCTAACGTTAGCGGAAAACTCGCCCAAAATGGCCAAATCAATTGCCCACAATATTGGACCACGCACATTCGCTCAACCGTGCGCTTCCAAGATGGGTTTAAGGAGGCCCTTAAAATCCAATCAAAGGCCTTTGTCGAACTTGGCCCCAACGGGGTTTTAACTTATTTTGGCCAAGCTATAAACCAAGAAAAAGCCTGCTGGGCCATTACTCTTAAGAACGGCCAAAGCGAGTGGCTACAAATTTTCCGGGCCTTAGGAGATCTTTACAAAGCGGGTGTTTCCATCGACTTTGCGGCCTTAGCTCATCACTCTTGCTGGGGCCTTGAGCACCTGCCGCTCTATCCCTTCCAAGGTAAACGCTATTGGATTGAAGGCGATTTTAGGGGCATTGCCAATAGTTCAGCGCGAAATAGCGATCCATCTTACGACGATATCTGGCAAGCTATAGTCGAAGGCGTTTCCAAAGAGGCTCAAAAAAGCCCCTCTAAACCCGATAGCGCTGACTATCTCTCTTGCGGCCGTAAAACCAGCCTCTTTTGCGCGGCCCAGCTAGCAAGGGCCCTTGATAGGCTAGACGCCTTCCCCGAGCCAAACCAATTTTATTCGGCTCGCGATCTAGCGAAGAGAATAAATCTTCCATCTCGTTTGTTTCAGAATTTCGAAAGATTGCTCAAAGGGCTAGCCGCGGCCGGAGGCCTTGAAATGAAAGACGATTGTTACGGAGGCTTAAGTAAAGCTAACGAGAGGGTTATCGAGGAAGTGGAGGAGATTTTAAATCAAAGCTCAAAAACCGACGAGCCTAAAATTTACTCATCCATCGAAAAAAATAGCTTAAGAAAACAGGCGCAGACAACTAGCCCCGTCTCGGGCAATGGTTCTAGCCGAGCGACTATAAACCTTAAGCCTAAAGAGATGGAAATCGACTTACTAGGCGAGTCGATAAACTAATTTAGAGGCGTAGCTTAAAAAAATTTAGCCCTACAAATTATATCATTTCTAAGATGGCCTTAATCTTTTTCGCTATCTTTGGCTAGATATTTTACTAATCAAGACGACGGAGCATAATAGACATGGACAAAAGTCAATCTAATAACGGAAAAGACTTAGCGCTAAAAAACGCGCCTCTTCTCTCTCTGATGAAACGCTGCGGCCAAAATCTTGGCGATATATTGAGCGGAAAGCTTGATAGTAGAGAAATAATGTTCCCTGGGGGTGATTTTTCCGCCGTCGAAAAGGTCTACCAAGATACCCCTCAAAGCCGCTATTACAACGACATAATGGCTGCGGTTATAAAGTCTTTGGTCAACGCTTTGCCGCTTGACAGAGAGCTTAGAATTTTAGAAGTAGGCGCGGGCACCGGCGGTAGTTCCTCGGCAATTTTGTCCCATTTACCAGCCCATCAATGCTCCTACTTCTTTACCGATATTTCTACTCTCTTTCTAAATAGGGCTAAAGAACGCTTTGAGCATTATAAATTTATTGAGTATCGGACATTAGATATAAATAAAAATACTGAAAAGCAGGGCTTTTCTCTCCACGATTTCGACCTTATCGTCGCTTCTAACGTCCTTCACGCCGCAAGCGATCTAAAAAATAGTTTAAGGCGTCTAAAATCTTTACTTACTTCTAACGGTCTTCTCGTTTTAAGAGAAATAACCGAATCAAGTCCAGTTTTAGGCTTTGAAATTACCTTTGGCGGCCTACTAGAGCCCCTTAGCGACCTCTCCTTTAGAAACAATCACCCCTTCCTCGACTGTGCCCAATGGGGCGAGCTTTTACAAAATGAGGGTTTTGATCGAATTCAATCTTTCCCCGATCCGAGCGATATAGCCTTTGACGAACATATCGTGGTGGCTAGATTAGCAGCCCTCCCCGAGGTCGCTGGTGCCTTTAGGCCTAGAGCCGTTAAAAGGTCCGACTTAATTAAATCTTCGTATATTCACCCTCTCCTAGGCCAAAGATTAAACTCGCCGCTAGAAACGGCGCAGTATCAAGCTATAGTTGGAGTGGACCGTCAGAACTATTTAGCCCAACATAAGGTTTTCGATCTAGTGATCGCGCCTGGAACCGCTCATTTTGAAATCGCGGCCGCGGCTGGTCTTGATTTTTTTGCTTGCCAGGAAATAGCCATTGAAAACACTATCCTGCGCGAGGCCTTGATTCTATCGGAGGGAGATAGGATAGTGCAGGTTGTTTTGACTCCGTCAGACGATACGGCCGAATTTCAGATTTTTAGTCAAAGCTCTAAAGAAGGGGCTAAAGGGAGCTGGCGACTCCACGTTGAGGGCGCTCTGAAACCAGTTTCGGGTAGGATTAAGGAAAAAACCGACCTTGATGAGTTAAAAAAACTCTACCTAGAAAAGGTGGACGTGGCCTCCTATTACCAAAAATTTAACGACTACGGAGCCGTGAACTACGGACCGGCCTTTCAAGGCATTAGAACCCTTTTTAGGCGACAAGGCGGGGCTTTAGCTCAAGTAAGCCTTGATAATGCGGTCGCTTTAAGCGCCAATCTCTACAATATCCATCCGGCCCTATTAGATAGTTGCCTTCAATGTATCGTGGCCGCGCTCATCACCGATCAAAATCAGCTAACCGGCGACGGCTATATGCCTTTTAGCGTCGATGAAGTTATATTTCACTCTAAAGCGCAGCAAACAGTATGGTGCCACGCCCAAATGAAGGAAGGCGATTCGTTTAATCAAGAGATGTTTTCGGCCTCCTTTTGGCTTTACGACCCAGAAGGACGTTTGATTGCTGAAATCATTAACCTTAATATGAAAAGGACTAACCGCGAAACTTTAGAGCTTTTAAAGGGCTCTCAAAACAATTTTAACGACGTACTCTACGATACTATCTGGAGGCAAATCGAAGAGCCGGTCAAAAAAGAGAGTTTGGGAGGCTCATGGCTAATCTTGGCCGATAATAACGAAGAAACGGCCATAGAGCTAGTGGAGGAGTTAAAAAGCGCCAATCGCTCGGCTAAAATAATAAGCTTCCAAAATGAAGATCAAAATTCTGATTGGCCGGATGAGCATGTTATTGACCCCAAAAAGCCGGAAGATTTCATAAAATTAATTGAAAATTGGCGATCGACTCAAGCTAATTGCGCCGTCGTAGCCTACCTTTACTCTCTAGATAGCTACGAAACCGATTTACAATCGTCTCGCGGACTAGAGAGCTTTAAGAGGCGCGTTGTGGGTGGGTTTCTCCATCTAACTCAAGCTTTGGCCAAAAGCTCTTTAAAAGAGGTTAGACTGGTCATCCTAACTCGCGGGGCTCAAAATACCCGCGCTTCCGAAATCATAGCCCCCAACCAGAGCGTCTTATGGGGCCTTGAAAAGTGCGTGGCTAACGAGCTAAGCGAACTTCAGCCCATGATTATCGATCTCGATCCCGTAAACGATAGCTCAAACGATATGGCGCTAATTTTGTCCTTAATCGAATCAAGCTCTTTTAAGGAAGATAAAATCGCGCTCCGCGGGGGTAAGTTACTAGCCCCTCGTTTAATCCAAGCTCAGGCACCGGCTTTGAGCGATAAAAAATACCTCTCCATCCCAGAAGGCGCGGAAGGATTCGCCCTCGACGCTTCTAAAGTAGGGATTGAAAATCTATGTTTAAAGCCTCTATTACGCAGCGAGCCTAGACTAGGCGAAATAGAAATAGAGGTTGAGGCCGTAGGACTAAACTTTAAAGACGTCATGATTGCCATGGGCCTAACCGCCCATAGGGACGGATCTATCGGCACTGACTGCTCGGGAAGAGTTTCAAAGATAGGAGCGCAGGTTACTAACTTTCAAGTGGGAGATCGCGTCTTTGCCACAGCCTACGGGGCCTTTGCCTCTCATGTCGTAACTCCAGCCACTAGCGCGGCTAAAATGCCTCAGGATTTATCGTTTACCGACGCCGCGGCCATCCCCACCGTCTTTATGACCGCTTGGTATACTCTAGTCGATAGAGGGCGAGTGGAAAAATCAAGTAAGGTCCTTCTTCACTCGGCCGCAGGCGGGGTCGGCTTAGCGGCCATCCAAGTGGCCAAAGGGGCGGGAGCTGAAATTTACGCTACCGCTGGAACCGCACGCAAACGCTCTCTATTAAAATCGCTTGGGGTCAAGAAAGTTTATAGCTCTCGATCGCCAAAATACGCTGATCTTCTCCTTAAAGATACCGGCGGGGAAGGAGTCGACATTGTCTTAAACTTTTTAACCGGCCAAGCCGCTGACGCCGGGTTAAGGGCCTTAAAAAGCGGGGGACGCTTTATTGAAATCGGGAGAACCAATGTTAGAACTCCTGAACAAATTGCTGCCATAAGGAGCGATATCGAATACTGCGTTATTGATTTAGAACGCATGGGCTATGAAGAGAGCGATAAACTAATAGCTATTTTCCGCTCAGTTATGGATGGCTTTGAAAAAGGAGTTTTTAAGCCCATTAGAAAACGGGTCTTTTCAATGGAGAACTGCATCGAGGCCTTCCGCTATATGATGGAGGCAAGGCATATCGGAAAAGTTGTGGTTAAACGCTCTTTTAGACCAACAAGCGGGTCTATTCGTCAAGATTGTTTTTATCTAATCACCGGTGGCTTAAGCGAATTAGCCCTAGCATTGGCCGAGCATTTAGCTAATAAGGGGGCCAAAAAACTTATTTTGTTAGCTCGCCGCGAAGCTAAAGATCAAGAAATTGAAGCTATTTCAGCCTTAAAAACCAAGGGAGTAGAAATCGTAACCCTTAAAGCTGATTTAACCAATCGAGAAAGCCTTGAAACTATTTGGCGCGAAAGGGTATTGAACTTAGGGGCCCCGCTAGCCGGCATCTACCACTTAGCCGGATTACTTGACGACGACTTAATAATTAATCTTAACTGGGAGCGTTTCGATAAAGTGATGGCCCCCAAACTTGACGGGGCCTGGTTTCTACACGAATTAACGTGCGATATCGATTTAGATTATTTCGTCATGTATTCCTCCATGGCCTCCATTATGGGGACCCACGGCCAATCTAACTACGCGGCGGCCAATACCTTCCTAGACGCTTTGGCCGCTTATCGCCGCTCTGATTTTCTTCCGGCTTTTAGCGTTAATTGGGGGGCTTGGAATTCTATCGGCGCGGTTAACCGCATGGGTATAATGGAGCGCATTCGCCGCCAAGGCGTGGAGGGCTTTGAGCCGAAGACGGCCTTGGCCATTCTCGATAGGTTAGTAGCCGGACGCGACTCACAAAGAGCGGTCATGAAAATCGATTGGAACCGGATGCTTCCAATCATCAGCGCTGGGGCTGGGGCCAGCTTTTTTTCCGAACTAAAGGCTAAAAAACCATCTATTGGGGCCAAGGCCGCGATCGAATCAAGCGATAGTGCGCTAGCTGAAAAACTACGGGCCATGCCGATGGATAAGAGGGTTAGCGCCCTACGCCAATATCTAAAAAAGGAGATCGCCAGCTTTCTTCATATTGATAAAGATACTATCCCCGACGAAGCCGAACTAGTTAACCTAGGCATGGATTCGCTAGTTAGCTTAGATCTCTTTCAGCGTATTGGCAAAGATCTTAAAATCCGCATTGCCCCCCGAGAAATCGCGGCTAACCCTAACGTAGCCGCCATGTCCGAAAAATTCGCCAGCGATCTGGGTCCGGACGCTAGCCAGGGGCCAAAGGAAACAAAAGCTCAAAGCTCTGTTTTTTCAAGCCTTGGCGATATTTTTATAGCCGATTCGGAAAAAGCTCACGAACCCTTCCCCTTATCCGATATGCAGCAAGCTTATTGGCTAGGCCATAATTCTTCCTCCATGGCCCTAAGTGGAGTTAGCTGTCACTTCTACTTTGAGGCCGAGGCCGAAGGATTAGATCTCGATCGCTACCAAAGAGCTTGGAACGTTTTGATTAATCGCCACGATATGCTCCGGACCGTGATTATGGACGGAGAAAACCAAATTGTCCTTAAAGAGTTTAGCCCTTATCAGATTAAGCGCCACGAACTATCGTCGCTTTCGCCCTATGACCAAAAAAAGCGGCTTTTAGAAATTCGCCATAGCCTTTCCCACGAGATTATAAAAGTTGATAGCTGGCCCAATTTTAGAGTCGAGGCCTCTATTGTTGGAGCTAACCTCATTCGCCTCCACTTTAGTTTCGATCTTATCATTAGCGACTTTCACGGCATAAGCTTAATGATGAAGGAGCTAGAAAAAGTCTATGCGGGGAATGAAGAAAGCCTAGCTAAGCTTGAACTCACCTTTCGCGACTACCGTTTGGCCGAAGAGCGCTATCGCTTAACCCAACCCTTTTTAGACGATAAAGCTTATTGGTTAAAAAGGATCGAGACTCTCCCTGCGGCCCCTAAATTACCGTTAGCCTTAAACCCCGATAATATTATCAAGCCGCGCTTTACCAGACAAAGGGCGCGTCTTAAAGCTCAAACTTGGCAAAATCTAAAAGATATGTCGGCCAAACGAAACTTTACGCCCACCGCCGTCACCCTAGCCGCCTTTGCCCAAACCCTCGCTCGCTTTAGCGAGTCGCCCAATTTTACTTTAAATTTAACGCTCTTTAACCGCCTACCCGTACATAGTGGCGTTGACTCTATCGTGGGCGAATTTACCTCCAATAGCCTCTTAGAAGTCGATTTAAGCCAATCAAACAATTTCGAGAGCCGAGCCGGACAGGTTTGGAATCAACTTTGGAGCGATCTAGAACATCGCTCCTTTAGCGGCGTAAGAGTTCTAAGAGAAATGTCTCGCCAAAGGGGCCTTAAGGCTAGCCTAATGCCGGTCGTCTTTACCAGCGCCTTAACTCTCGATTCCTCTTTCACCGCCTTCGCTATGGGCGGTCTTGGCCGCGAAATTTATAGCCTTTCCCAGACCCCTCAGGTCTGGCTCGACCATCAGCTCTTTGAAATTGAAAGCGAACTCCACTTAATCATTGATAGCGTGGAAGGTCTTTTCCCCGAAGGCTTGTTGGAGGATATGTTTAGCTCTTATGCCGAGCTTTTAGAAGACTTAGCCTCTAATGAGCAATCATGGATTAGCTATAAGGCGGTATCATTACCTCAAAAACAAAGAGCGGTTCGCCGAATGGTTAATGAGACGGATGGGTTTGTTCCCAACTACCCTATGTTTGAGCCCTTTTTAAAGCGCTCTAATATTAGCCCAAACGCGCCGGCCGTTCTTTGTTCTCAGA
>JAITQT010000075.1 GCA_031288745.1 Deltaproteobacteria bacterium | reverse complement strand
AAAGCGATCTTTTTTGCTTTATCGTCAATCTCCACGCCTTAACCACTGTCGGGGACGGCCCCATTTTAGCCAAAAACACCTTGGAGGCGGCCTTAGATTTTATGGCTTTAGGGCTCGATCCCAACCGCTGCTGGTTTTGGGTTCAAGCAGACGTCTCCGAACACGCCGAGCTTACTTGGATACTTCACAACTACACCCCCATGGGCTTACTAGAGCGCAGCCATTCGTATAAAGATAAGATAGCCAATAATATCTCCCCCAATCACGGGCTTTTCGCGTACCCGGTCCTCATGGCCGCCGATATCCTTCTCTATCAAGCCGATTTGGTACCCGTGGGCCGCGATCAAAAGCAACACCTGGAAATTGCTAGAGATATCGCCGGGGCCTTTAATTTTAAATATGGCCACACTTTTACTATCCCTGAAGCCGGTATACAAGAAGATCTAGCCACCATCCCCGGCCTTGACGGCCGAAAAATGAGCAAAAGCTATGGTAACGCCATTGATATCTTCGTTTCCAAAGAAGAACTAACCAAAAAAGTTAAGGTCATCGTCACCGACGCCCGCGGGGTTAACGAAATAAAAGATCCCGATAATTGCGCACTTTTTAAACTCTATAGCCTCTTCGCCTCCCCCGATATGGTTAATGAACTTAGAGAGCGTTATTTAAAACCAGGCCTAAAGTATTTTGAGGTTAAGATGGAGTTAAGGGATATTATCTGGAATTTTTTCGCCCCCTATCGAGATAAGCGTCAAGAGCTAGCTAAGGATTTAGACTATATTCGCGACGTGCTACGGGCCGGTTCCGCTAAAGCTAAGGCCGCAGCCAAGCCGACCATGGATTTGGTCAGAGAAAAGACGGGCTTAAAATATTAAGCCCAAAAAAACTGGAGCCTCTCCGGTTTTTTTGGGCTATTTTTTATTTTTCCCTCTACTCAAGGGCTAACTAATTTGTGATACGATTGAAGCGCAAAAACCTCTTAAAAACAAATATGTTACAAATTTAAGGACTGATAAAGGGGACTTTTGGCTTCTATCATGATATGGCCTTTAATTTATTCTCCGCCCACTCTAGGCTGCTGGGTCACGTGAATTTCGACCCTACGGTTTCTCGAGCGGCCCTTACTGGTGGAGTTATCCTCGATAGGTTGATTCTCTCCCTTAGAGGTTTCAGATAAGCGAGAAGCGGACACTCCATTTCTCACCAGCTCTCTTTTAACCGCCTGAGCCCTTCTGAGGCCTAAGCCGTAGTTATATTCCTCAGTGCCCACGTAGTCAGTGTGGCCCTCAATAACCACGTCTATATCCGGGTTATTGCTAAGTACTCTAGCCGCCTGCCTAATATGGGGCAAAAATTCCTTCTTAATAATCGCTCTATCAAAATCAAAGAAAGCGGCGTAGGCCACCACCCAGCAGCCACGGTCGTCCACCGGGGCTCCCAAGGGAGTGCCGGGACACTGATCGCGACTATCAGGCACCCCATCGCGGTCGGCGTCGCCGTCAAGAGGTGCCCGGCAAGAGCGGCTATCAATTAAGCGAATCATATCCGATTGACTAACCATGATGGCCCAATCTTTAGGCGTCCGGCCCTTAAAATCCAAGGCTTGGCAATTAGCCCCGTTGTTGAGTAAGATCTTGGCCACGCTGTGCCGTCCGGCCCAAGCAGCCCAGTGAAGCGCGGTGGCCCCGTATTCGTCGGGTGCGTTGACCCTGGCCCCGGCTCGAAGAAGAAGGTTAACCGCTTTTTCATTATTAAGATAGACCGCCCAGGTTAAGATGGGCCAACCAGCGGTGTTGAAAGGCTGCTTAAAAATAGGCAGATCTGGATCAAATATAATCTGAGGCTTTAGGCCCAAGCGGGAGAGGTTAATGTTGGGATCGGCCCCTTGATCGCGCATGGCCCCCATGGTGACGATGTTACTTTGGGCGAGAGCGAAAAACAAGCCCTGATCGGCCGTCAGTTGCCTAGAGACAATGACTTCGGGGTCGAAATTCTGAGCGCCCAGCTCGGCCGTCATGACCGCGACAACAGCCAAGGCCACCAAAAGTCTCCTCATGATAAAACTCCCAATATTGCTAGCTCAATATATGACAAAACTCAACCTTTATAAGGCCCAGTGCCTAAATCTAAGGCTTAAAGATCTAAAAGTTAGAAATCCTACCTAAATTCAACTATTAGTCTAGGTTCATTTCTAAGCAAACTAAAGGAAACCAATTCCGCTTCCGATCGCCCGCAAGGGAGCGAAATCTCTAAAGTGATGGAGGAGCGGCGCTCGTTAATGGCCCTGGCCGCAAAAGAAGTGACGTCAAAAAGGACCCAGCCGTGGTCGAGCTGAGGCGGCAAGACATCTTCGCCCAAACTTTGCAGTTGGTCGCCGACCAAAAGTCGGCCTCTAAGCTGAGCGTGCTGAGTAAAAAAGGCGGCGTTATTGCCAACGTTAACGGCTAAGGCCGCTCTTTGGACAATAGAGCGATCTGAGTAACGGGAGGTATCGAAATTCATTTGCACGGCGGCCGAGTGTCCCAAAACTCCTTGATACTGGCAATTAGCCGCTTCCGGCGTTAAATTAGCGCAGCCCAGGATTACATTTGAGAGGCCTCTTTGAGAGTGAGAATTAAGGGGGGCCTCTATCCAGGCCATCAGGTCGAAAGGCAGCATGGCCACCTTACAGGTGTCAGGTGCCGCAGCCTGGTAAACTTGGCCGAGGCCCATAAGGTTATTGCGCCCTCGACCTTCACAAGGCTCTATTTTCTGGCTCCTAACCATAGGCGGAGCGCCGCAAGCTGAAAAAGTGAGGGTAAAGGCTATAACCAGTAGGAGCGGGAAGACGAAAACTCTCATAAAAACCACCAAAATATTGCCTCAGCACCAAAGCCGGGCCAAAGGAGGCCTTAAAGTCGGGCCCAAGACAGCCGCTTTAAGCTAGTCTCGTAAGGCTAACGAACCGACCGGGGCACGGAGGGAAAAGTTATCTTTAAATTTTATTCTAATTTGTTTAAAAAGTCAAAAAAAACAATACCATCGAACTATTGTAGAAACCCCATTAATAAAATAAGAAGGTATAGCCGGCTAAACCAAATCCTTTTTTATTTAGTTATTATTTTTTTGTAACTTTCTTAAAACTTATTTCCTTCCTCTCTTTAAAAGGCTTAAAGAGAGGCTTTAGCGGCTAGAGACGGGCTCATTTTCCTTGAGAAATGTAACTGTTTGGCGGCTCGACAAAGACCGGATCTAAGCGGCGCTCTGGACCAGGGTCGAGGGGGATGAAGATAAGAAGTTTATCGGAGACTAAGATGGGTTCTTCAGTATAAGTGATGGAACCAACGTAACTTACGGGTTCTAAACTTAAATTTTGCCCATTAGTAGAGCGCTTAACCCGGCTCGTTACCTGAGGCGAGGCCGGGGCTAAGCCCTCCACTCTAGCCGCAATACTGACGACGCCTTTAAACTGCATTAAGCGACCCACCGAGGCCCCGTAATCTGGACGGTTTTTACCCGGCTCGCGAATCATATCGCCCACAGAGTAAACTGGAAAAGCCCTAAAATAAGGATCCGAGTCGTCATAGGTGTCGGAATCAAGGATCTTAGCTAAATCCTCGGTAAAACGGATGGAAACGTTATCTCTAGTTGAAAGTAAGGTCCGGCCCGGGGCCGTGGTTTCCCAACCGCTATTGGTAATATTGGCCCCCCGATCGCTAGAGGCGATTATCTCACCTATTACTCTTACTTCATAATAATTATCTAGTTCCTTTAGCGAAACAGGATCTATTTTTTTGATTCTGATCCTCGTAGCCCCTCCGCCCCCTTGACCGGCAATGTCGGAGACAAAGTTAACGAATTTAGGAAACGATTGGTTGAGGAGTTGGTTTTTAGGGTAAAGTTCTGTGGGCATATAGTCGGCGTTGGCCTCCGCTATAGCCTTCTCAGCCTCCCTAGCTGCAGCCTCAGCTTCAGCCCTGGCGGTCATCTCGGCCCTAGCACTTCTAGCTTTGAGACCTTTATCGCCCTTCTTTTGCTCCGCTTCTTCATAGCTAATTGAGGCTTCCGGTTCAGGGGGCATTTCCACGGCCTTATTCAAATTTAAGGTACTTTCGGGGAAAAGAAAAATCGTATCACCCGGGGTCAGCCTTTTAGGATTGGCCACCAAATGACTATTAGCCCGCCACAATTTGGACCCTAAACCCCCTTTGCCATAATGCTTTCTGGCAATGGAGTTGATCGTATCGCCCTTTTGAACCACGTAGCTTTGGGTGATTTGTCCGTCCTGAGCCCTGGCCCAGATAGGCGGAATCAATAGCAGGCCAACGACT
Organism: Deltaproteobacteria bacterium; assembly: GCA_031288745.1. Taxonomy (GTDB): domain Bacteria; phylum Desulfobacterota; class Desulfarculia; order Adiutricales; family Adiutricaceae; genus JAITQT01. The sequence continues at coordinate 2,155 of JAITQT010000075.1, read as the reverse complement.
AGGCAGAGTGCGCAAAGTTCTTTCATATTCTTCCTCGCTAGAAACCCCCCCTAAATTAATTCAGGGGAAAAAATGCATTTATTTTTTTATTAAAGATGCCAAAAAGCTATATCTTCGTCCCTTGAGGTCCTATTTAACGCTAGAAATTTAAATCTATAGACCATTTTTAGCTCTCAAGGGTCCGAAAAAACCCTGGGCCATTTATTTTTGATCGCGACTTTTTACCTAAAAAATAAATAAAATTACCGAGAAAAAAAACTGGCCTTATCTTGACATCATATGCTTTATATTGTGTGGCAAAGTTAATTTTTACCACATATTGTGTAATTTTCAACTTTACATGTGAATTTACAGCCATATGCCTTTAAATTCAGATACTATATTACAATTAAGATCATGGTCTAGTCAATAATTTTTTTTCATTTTTGGAAACCAAAATTTTTCGAATCCGAAAAAAACTTTGGCCTTTTTACCCTCCAGGGCTAATCTTGGGCCCTTTAGTAAGGATAAAGACCAGAGGTAAGGGACTGGCTTTATTGGTTTGAGACTAAATTACTGTAACTATTCAGGGGGGTGATTTTACCATTGAACCCCTCCCTTCAAAACCAGCTATTTAGACGGTTAAATTTGCCAAATTTCTTTTGCCTTAAATTAATTCGGTTGGCAGAAAAAAATTAGGCTTTAAGATTAACAAACTGAATTAATATGGTTATTTTAATAATAGAGCATTTGATTAGTTTTAATCCCCAAGGCTTATGTTTATGGCGTCCTCAAAGTTAACCATTAAAGAAGTAACCAGAGAAATCCCCAAAATTATCAAAATTTTGGAGCAAAAGATTCAGATTATTAAGCCTCATGATGATTCTCTTAAGTTATGGAAAGAAGCCATTCATCTGTTGGCAGTACTTTTCAAAATGGTTATATTCTTATGCCAAGAACGCGCCCCAAAGAATTCAAGCAATAGTAGCGTTAGTCCTTCTTCCGACCCAAATAGGAAAAAACATTCCAACGAAGGAAAATCAGGTAAATCTAAAGGCGGCCAGGAGGCCCATCACGGGGCTCGCCTCGAACACTTTGAAAATCCAGACCGAATAGTCCCACTTAAGGTCAATTCTCCAGAGATAACAAACGAACCTGGCTGGCATTTTCTCGGTATTGAAATCCGCCAGACTGTAGAGGTCAGGGTAATCCGCTTAGTTACTGTGTATCAAGCGGAAATTTGGGAAAACGAGAATGGTAAGAAAATTGTCGCCGACTTTCCTGAAGCGGCCAAAAATAGTAGCTATAAACAATATGTGCGCACAGTTAAAGATTCAAACGAAACATCAAATATCCAATCAAAAACTAATGCGGCTTCTTATGAGGCTAGCCAAGCGGTTAAGTCGTCAGAGCCCGATGCCCCTGTTTTATCGACTCAAGAACAAGCCAGCCAAGCGGCTGAGTCGTCAGAGTCCGATGCACCTGTTTTAACGGCTCAGAAACAAGCCGGCCAAGCGGCTGAGCTTCAGAGTCCGATGAGCCTGTTTTAACGGCTCAGGAACAAGCCGGCCAAGCGGCTGAACGTCAGAGTCCGATGAGCCTGTTTTAACGGCTCAGGAACAAGCCGGCCAAGCGGCTGAGTCGTCAGAGCCCGACAACCATGCTTTAATGGCTCGAAAAGAAGATGAGCCTAAAGATATTATAAGCTCGTCTATTCCATTAGTTGGATTAGACAGACCGAATCTCGCTGATATTAAGCCTAAAAACGTCGAGTTTTCTGGCGAATCTAAGACAGATGTCCCTAAATCCTCTAAGGCTGGGCCAGATTTAGAGCCGCCTACAATCACTGGCTCTAGTTTGCCTTTAATAGGTAGAGGGAAAGGCGCTCATTTGTCATCGCCTCCGATAATAAAATATGGAACAGTTTCCTACTCTCAGAATACTAAGGCTTCCATTGTATACTTATCGGTTTTTCAACTACTTCCTTACGAACGGCTGTCAAAGCTCTTCTCAGATATGTTTAATATACCTATAAACAAAGTCACAATTTACAATTCCCTAGAGGAAGCATACGATCGGCTAGAGCCATTCGAGGCTTGGGCTAAGCTAGAATTAAGGTCCTCCGAGATTCTTCTCTGTGATGAAACCGGAGTCAACGTTAACGGAAAAAGACAAT
>JAITQT010000451.1 GCA_031288745.1 Deltaproteobacteria bacterium | reverse complement strand
GGCCTTAAAGCGGCCGATACACTAGAAGATCTTACCAATAAAGGCCTAGTCGCTGGCTTAAAACTCCATCCGCTCTTTAACTCTTATGTGGCCGACGACGAGTGTGTTTTTCCTCTTTTAGAAATCTGCGTTAAAAAAAATCTGCCCATCTTTATTCACAGCGGTCATCCGCCCTTTTCGCTTCCCTGGAGCATCGGACGCTTAGCCTCTCTCTTTCCTAAGGCCAGAATCGTCATGGTCCATATGGGACATGGTCACGGAGTCTATATCCAGGCGGCCATAGAGGTAGCCCTCAAAGAAGATAATATCTGGCTTGAAAATTCGGGCATGCCTATGCACACTAAGATTAAGGAAGCCTATGAGAGAGTAGGGACCGAAAGGCTCTTTTGGGGTAGCGATGCCCCCTTCCACCACCACGGAGTGGAAATCTTGCGCACGCTAGTAAGCGGATTAAAACCTAGGGAGCTTAAAAACGTATTCTACAATAACATTAAGAAATTTATGTGTTTTTAAATTATAAATAGTTTTTTTTATTAAACTCCAAATTTATCACTATTTTATTAATAAAAATTATATGGCCTCAGGCCCAAAAAAAGCGCTGCCGCAGGTCTAGACCCGGACCTGGAAGCGCTTTTTTATCGAAAAAATTAAAAACTGACCTAAAAAATTAATACTCTCTAGGTAAACCGCTTAGTTCCGCCACCGAAAAGACTGGGCCATCTTTACAAACGTACTCTGGGCCCACATTGCAGCGTCCACAGATGCCTAGCCCACACTTCATGCGGTTTTCTAAGCTTAAAAAGATGTCTTCATTTTTAAAGCCAGCCTCTAGTAAGACGGTCTGAGTAAACTTTATGACCACTGGGGCCCCGCAGAGGAAGACGGCCGCGTTATCAGCTGGCGGGCAGACCTTTTTGACCACTTCCGGGAGAAAGCCCACTAGCCCGTCCCAGCCTTTAGCCTCTTTATAGCTACATAAAAAGACGTCGATGTCGTCTCTTTTCTCCCAAGCCTTAAAATCATCTAGGAAAAGGAGTAAACTAGGCCCCCTAGCCCCGTAGATAAAAGAGATTTTGCCGTAATTAGCCCGGTTGGCCGGATCTAGTAGCCACACTCCAGCAGCCCTTAAAGTGGTTACGGCAAAGCCGCCGGCAATGATAACCAGGTTTTTTCCCTTAAGCTTTTCAAAGGGGTAGGGGTGGCCCAAGGGGCCGCGGATACCCATCACGTCACCTGGTTTCATGTAGTGAAGAAAAGTTGAAACGTGCCCGGTCCTATTAACCGTAAAGAGCAGGTAACCTTTCTCTGTGGGGGAAGAGGCGATGCCAATAGGGATCTCTCCCTGGCCTGGGACGCTAAGTTCGGCGAACTGACCGGGTAGGTAAGAGAACTTTTCCTCATCACCGGGGTTTAAAAACTCGAACTTAAAAGTTCTTAGGTTTCTCTCGTCGTCGTTAACGGTTATCTCAGCTATACGAACAGGGTAGGGTAAGTATGGATTGTTCATCAGCAATATCTCCTTAGACCTTGGCCGTTTGTGTGGGCCGGCACATTTTAGCGGCTACGTCTCTAATATCGATATTAACCGGGCACATAACTACGCAGCGACCGCAGCCAGTGCAGCCAAAGACACCGTCTTGTTTGATGGGGATATATTTAAGCTTATGCATAAAGCGCTGTCTGACCCTTTCGACCTTAGTAGGCCTAGGGTTATGACCTGAAGCGTGGAGGGTAAAAAGCGAACTCATACAGGTGTCCCAATTGCGCATCCTGACCCCGCCCTTTTCGCTTTGCTCATCTTGAATGTCAAAACAGTGGCAAGTGGGGCAGAAAAAGGTGCAGACGCCGCAGTTAAGACAGTTCTCAGCCGTAAAGGGCCAATGGGGATCGTTATAGACCTCCATGAGATCGCGCTCGGTTATAACCTTGTAGCTATCCTTTTCCGCCTTTTGGAGCCCATAGGCCTCTTGTTCTAGCTTTTGGATTTCATTTGACAGGGAAGCCGACTCGGCCTTGGTCGATTTTATCAAAGCTTCACCGGCTTCAGTTAGGGTTTTAAGCCCTAAACCGCCCTCTTTAACGTAGGCTAAAACGTCTAAGCCTTGCTCGCCGAAAGGGGAACCCCCAACGGCCGCGCAAAAGCACTGCGGCGAGGGTTTAAGGCAGGCTAAGCCTATTTTTAAAGCCTTTTCGTATTTACCCTTCCAATAGGGATCAACGAAGCGATCGTTTTGGAAGACCTTATTGGCCACCGTTAGCCCCTTAGCGTCGCAAGGCCTTAAGCCAAAGAGAACGCAATCTTGCGCTTTATCACCCAAATCTTGATACACATTGGAGTTAGGGAGGCTTTTATCCTTGTGGAAGGCCAAAAGCCGCTCGGTTTGGGGAAAGAAAGAGGCTTTAGGGGAGAGGTGGGTGTTGGCAAAATCTAGCTTAATCTTATCGGGAGTTGTCGGCTCTAACCGACACTTCTCGCCTTGGCCCACAGGGCTCAACAGGGTGCGGTTTTGGGAAACCGCCTGGAAGAACTCCGTGAGATTCGACTCTTTTACGATATATTCAGTCATCTTCGAGGCTGGCCTTTCTTATTTTATGAAATCGGCATTATCGTCGACCTGGAAAACCGTCAACGGCGGCTTTTGCTCCCAACTTAGACCGGCGGAGTAATTCCAGTTAGTCTCAACGGAGAGTTCCATAAGCCTATTAAACTCCCTGACCTTGATATTGACCGGACAGGCCGTCTCGCAGGCGCCGCAGGCCGTGCAGCGTCCAGCGCAGTGAAAACCGCGCAGCAGATGGAAGATAAAGGTGTCAGTAGGATCGTCTGATTTACCTAACCACTGGGGTAAGGTTTCATCGACAAAGCAGACCGGGCAATAGCATAACGGGCAAGCGTTGCGGCAGGCATAGCAGCGCAGGCAATCCTTAATTAGCTCCTTAAAATAGGCCATGCGCTCTTCCAAGGGTTTAGAGAGAAGCGCTTTTAGATCGCTATAATCGTCAGCCGCAGGAGAGCTAGTCTCAGGGCCGGCCAACTCGTCGGCCAGCTTAGGGGTGCGATTTGAGCAAGTAAGGCAATTGCGCCTTAAGACTTCCTCAATCTTAACCGAAGTGGAAAAATCTTGGCCCTTAAGGGTAATAACCCCGTCCGACTCCTCGACCTCAACGATTGGCCGTGGCTCTTTAGCCTCAATTTTTTGGTTATCGACCATGCCCGAGCAAGGGACGCCTATGAGGTAGAGGTTTTCGCGAAGGAACTGGTTTTCGCTCACTTGCCCCACCGCGCTTCTAGCGTCGCAGCCCTTGGTTACTAAGGCGACTTTACCTTCGCGGCCGGGGAGGTAGTTGGCTAAATTAAGGCGGCAAAAAGAGTTCCAGATTAGTTTATCGCAATCTTCCGCGCTACGAATAAACACCGGGGCAGCGTTAAGGGGAGTGGAAGCGGTCCGAAAGCCTATCACCGTTTGGACTCGGCCCGATTCTAAAAGGGTCTTAGCGCTCTGCCTAATTTTTTTGGTAATTTCTTCAAAAGCGGCCATCTTAAGCCACCTCCGATAAACCGAGTTTAAGCTCGTCCTTGCGGAAGGTTAAGTTGGGCCCACAGGCCTTAACTCCCTCTATAACTTCTTTGGCCATGGCCTGAAATTTATTGGCCTCGGCCGAAGAGATCCAAGAAAATCTTAAACGGTTAGGATCAACCCCGACGCTTTCAAGGAGCTGGTGAAGAAGCACGAACTTACGCCGGGCGTGGTAGTTGCCAGCGATATAATGGCAATCGCCCGGATGGCAGCCGCTGACCCAGACCCCGTCGGCTCCGCGTTTAAAAGCTTCCAATATAAACTTGGGATTGAGACGCCCAGTGCAAGGTAGCCGCACCACCCTAAAGTTGGGTGGGTAATCGAGCCGGCTCACTCCGGCTAAATCAGCCGCCCCGTAGGTACACCAATTACAAAAGAAAGCCACGACTTTAGGTTCAAAATCTGTCATAAAAACCCGCCAGGAAATCTCCGACTATTTAGTCAGGCGAAAGGGCCATCCTCTACGATTTTAGAAAAGAGCCGATTGGTAGGGGTCGGCCGCAGGCCTAAATCAGCCTGCGGCAAAATAAGTTAAATTTAAGGCCACAAACAAGGTACAAACCAACTACAAGTCAACTACAAGGCCGAGGCAATCTGGGCAAATAAGCCGGCGTTAGTAAAGCCTCTCAACGAGGGGGCGTCGGAGCGGCAGCTCGATGAGCAATTGCCACAGCCCTTGCACATGGCCTCGTTAACCACCGCTTTACCTTTTTCATCAAGAGAGATGGCCGAATAGGGGCAGACGGCCACGCAAGTCCCGCATCCCGAGCACTTAAGCTGGTTAATTTCTGCAACTATCCCGCCCACGGTCATCTTAGGCTGGGTTAAAACGGTAACGGCTCTAGCTGCAGCCGCTTGGGCCTGGGCAATGACCTCGTCCATTGGTTTAGGGTAATGAGCGATACCGGCCATAAACATGCCGTCAGTCGCAAAATCAACGGGCCTTAGCTTTTGATGAGCCTCAAAGAACCAGCCATCCTCGTCGAGGGGTACTTTATATTTCATAGCCAATTCGTTTTCTCGGCCAGAAATAATAGCTGCGGCCAAGACCGTAAAATTTGGCTTAATTAAAAGATTGCGCCCCGAAACTGGATCACGCACTTCTATCTTAACTGTACCCACGCTCTCGCTAACTTTAGGTTTATTTTCTAAATCATAGCGAATAAAAATAACTCCAAGGTCGCGCGCTTCTTTATAAACATCCTCTTTTTGGCCATAGGTCCTCACGTCTCGATAGAGAACGAATATTTTGCGATCTAGCTTGGCCTTCTTTAGCTCCACCGCCGTATGGACCGTATGGGCGCAGCAAACCTTAGAGCAATACATCCTTGGGCTCTCACGCGAGCCCACGCACTGGATAAAGACGAATGTATCGGCCTCTTTAACCGAGCCTTCTCCACGCTTAAGCATTTCGTCTAATTCAAGCTGAGTAATCACGCTCTTATTGCGGCCGTAGAGGTACTCGTCAGGCTTATATTCCTTAGCCCCGGTGGCTACTATCGTGACCCCGTGCTTTACGGTTTCTCCAGTATTTAAAGTAGTTTCAAAATTTCCCACATAGCCGCTAACCTTATCTACTTTAGCCTCTAAAACGAGACGAATCTTAGAGTCGGCTTCGACTTTAGCCTTTAACCCTTCTAGGTACTTACCCACATCTTCGCCCTTAATAGTCGATAAGATGCGATTAGCCACTCCTCCACACTTATCCTCGCGCTCAACCACCACTGAGCTAAAGCCTTGAGTGGAAAGGGTTAAGGCGGCGTTAAGGCCGGCCACACCTCCGCCGATAATTAGGGCGGTGGGGTTAACGTCGATAACGTTTTCCTTAAGAGGGGCTAATAAAACAGCCTTAGCCACTGCCATCTCGGTCATATCCATGGCTTTAGCGGTAGCTTCCGCCGGGGTTTTACCGTGGACCCAAGAATCGTGATTGCGGATATTAGCCATCTCGTAGAGATACTTATTAAGGCCAGCAGCGGCTAAGGTCTCTTGGAAAAGCGGCTCGTGGGTCCTAGGTGAGCAAGCGGAGACCACGATGCGGTTAAGCTTATGCTCTTTAATTAAAGACACTAGTTTTTCTTGACTGTCTTGCGAGCAGGCAAACATGGTGACTGCCGCGAATTCGACAAAGGGGAGGGTCTTAGCAAACTCGACTACCTTTTCCACGTCGATAACGGAAGCTATGTTAATGCCGCAGCGACAGACAAAAACGCCCACCCGAGGGGCCTCACCGGTTACGTCAACAGGCTTAGGAACGCTTATTAATTTAGTCAAGGTCCCTCTAGCCGAGGCCAGTTTAGAAGTAGCTGCCGCAGCCGCAGCCGAGGCCTCCATAACGGAAGTGGGGATATCTTTAGGGCCAGTATAGACCCCGCAGCCGTAAAAACCCGCTTTAGAGATGGCCACGGGAGTAAAAGTTGAGGTCTGGGCAAAGTTATAACGGTCAGTCTTCAGGCCCAGCTTTTTGGAGAGTTCTTGGGTCTGAGGGGTTATGACCAAACCATGGCTAAGAACGGCCAAATCAAAGAACTCTTGGCTATTGATGCCCCCATCTGTCACGTAGCTTATCTTAACCCCGTTTTGGGGTACTGGCATAACCGTGTGCACTCGACTGCGGACAAAACGGATCCCTGCAGCCTTAGCCTTTTCGTAATAGCGCTCGAAATCCTTACCAAAGGTGCGAATGTCCATATAAAAAACAGTAACGTCAAGCTTACCGCCGGCGTGCTCTTTGGCTATTAAGGCCTCCTTAATAGCGTACATGCAACAGACTGAGCTGCAATAGCCGTTATCGGCTCGGTTAACGTCGCGAGAGCCCACGCACTGAAGAAAGGCCATCTTTGAAGGATGATGACCGTCGCTTGGCCTAATCACCTCGCCCATAGTGGGGCCAGTGGCCCCTAAGTAGCGCT
>JAITQT010000449.1 GCA_031288745.1 Deltaproteobacteria bacterium | reverse complement strand
CATACCCTTAAGTTCTTAACATTAGTTCTTTTAACGTTTCTACTTAGCTCTCTGCTCCAACCATATATTTTAACTTTGATTAATGTTAAAATTACTAAGCTCCTATAGGGGGCTACATTATTTTGTGTCTATTCTAGTTCTTTCTCTTTAGGATCTTTTCCGTCTTCTCGTAGGATTCGCATCTTATTGATTCTTTCGCTATCTCCAACATGGTCGCTACAGTTATTTTTAGAGGTAACCTATCCAATCCAAGGGCCTGTTCAATCGGATTAGACATATCTGCTAAACCCAAGCCTATTTAAATTGGCCAGATCTTCTTCAATAGAGGGAGTTAAGGCCATCCTAGAAAAATTAACTCGACTAACTACAGTTAAGACTGAAGTAGGGCAAGAGCGCCACTTTCTAAGCTTTACTCCTTTTTAGAGAAATTCGGTTTTTTTTGAGCCACCACATCGTTTTTACCTGATAGATCGCTCATCTTTTTTAAAAGAATTTTGAAATCAGCATCTCCTAAGCTTCTTTGTAAGGCCAGCATCGCTCCCTCAATCTGTACAATAGTCATGTCTTTGTTTGGAGCTGATGCGCCAGATTTCAATTCATGTTAAAGGTTGATGAGTATGTGGTCTCTAATCTGTATCAAATTAATCTCAACCAATGGGTTCGCAATCAATCGTCCGAATAGTTCGAGATTTCCCTTGCTATATCAAGCGCAATCTTGCCTATTGAATCTTTAGGCTCAATATTTTTTGTTTCGTTAATCATTACCTAACGCCCGCCCCTTATCTCAGAACCTCCCTTTTTTTCAATGAGGGCTTAGTGGCTTTTAACAACCAGGGGGCCCTTTGACCGTAAACCTTCGCCTTAAGCTAGTATCGCTTATGATCTTGGCCACTTTTTTGGTGGTCATACCGTTTAGTTACTATTCCATTGAGAGTTTCTCTAAGGCCCTCATTAACCACCAAACCAACTTTCAAGTGGTTATGGCTAAGGTTATTTCCTCCGAGCTTTACGAAGATTATTTTGACTATTTGCTAAATCAAATCGTCGAGGCCCGCCGTCAGAGAGAAGAACTGCTGGCCTTAGGTCTTAGGTTTAGAACCCTTCTAAACGATCTAGAGCCCTTAAGCCCCAAAGAAAGACTAGATATAGCTTCAGACCAACTGGCCCTAATGAACGAACACGGCATTGAAACGACCGTCTTCAACGCCTCGGGAAAACCAGTTAAGGGTTACGATCACTTTAGCCACATAATCGACTGGAATTCGGTCACCGATATCGCTGGGCGAAAGTTTAACGAACTTATTGGCCTTGACTCCTTACCTACGAGCGGGCTAATGACTATCCTAAGTTTTTCAGCCGACGATCGGGGCGATCAAATGTACTTAGCCTTTTGCTTACCTATTGATAACGCCTCTCTTATTAAAAACGAATTAGTCACCCTCACTTTTTTGATGCGGATCGATTTAATGAGGACCAAGGCCGTCTTTACCACCAAAAGCATAGCCGAGCAGATGACTGATAGGCTTAAAAGACTACCCATCGAAGGAGCGTCGGTTACCTTAATTGAAGCCAAAACAGGAAGAAAGCTAGTTGAATACGGCCCTAAAACAAATTTGCCTCCTACGGCTTTTCTAGAAAGAACAAAAAACTTCGGCACTGTCGAGGATGAACTGATTTTAAATTCGGGTGAGGGTGCCCACCTGGTCATGGCCGACTACTTAAGGCCCCTAGACTGGTTTTTAGTCATGGCCACCCCGGTTAAGCAAATACTTAGCCCAGTTAATGACTTAATAGGCCAGTTCGTCATTATAGCCGTGATCAGCTCCATAGTTATGTGCCTTATCGCCGCCTTAGTGACCTATTACTTTACTAAGCCAATTTTAAGGCTTTGCAAAGAGGCTGCAGCGGCTGCAAGCCTTGACTTTAACTCTAAAGAGGCCGAAGAATTTTTTTATCTGGAGCGTCACTCAACCAGAGGCGACGAGATCGGTAGTCTCGAGCGGGCCTTCATGGGCATGGGCCGCACCATCGTTAGCCACGTTAAGGAACTATTGAGCGAGGCCGAAAGGCGCGAACGCCTTCATGGGGAACTAGCCGCTGCTCAAGGCATCCAACTAGGTATTTTACCCGACCCCGACTTAGCCGTTGGCAAAGCCCCCTGTCAGGTGGCTGCCCGACTCTTAACGGCTAAAGAGGTTGGGGGAGATCTCTATGATTTTTTTACCACCCAAGACGGTCGAGAGGCCCTCATTTTAGGCGACGTCTCCGATAAAGGGGTCCCTGCCGCTCTCTTTATGGCCATGACCGTCACCTTAGTTAGGCAAGCCATCCTAGACGAGGGCCTTTCTCCCAGCGTGGCCATGGCTAAGGTTAACGAACGACTAAGCGCTCAGAATACCAATTGCATGTTCGTCACTTTATTCATCTCTCTTTTAGATCCCGCCACTGGCTCTATTACCTACGCTAACGGCGGACACTGCCAACCTCTGGCCCTTTCTTCAAGCGGGGCCGTTAGAACCCTTGAAGGCTTAAGCGGTCCCATGGTCGGGGCCCTTGACGGCTTTAGCTACCTTAACTTCAACGATACCTTAGAGCCGGGTGAGATTTGCCTTTTGTACACCGATGGGGTAACCGAGGCCCAAAACGAAAAGGCCGAGTTTTTTGGTTTCGAGAGGCTAGAAAACCTGGCCCGCGGTCAAATTGGGCTTTCCCCGGAAGATTTAGTGGAACTCGTGGTCGGAGCGGTGAGCGAATTTCGAGGCCAGGCTGAGCCTAGCGACGACATCTGTCTTTTAGCCTTCGCCACCAAATAAACCATTTGCTTAAAAGTGTCTTTGCTATCTTCATTCTTTAGTAACGAACTAAGGCGCGGCCGCCTTATTATTTAGGGAAAGACGCCTACTGCATTAATTTTGCTTACTGTAGAATCAAAGTCATTTTATTTTCAATCTTGGTTTAGTGTCGGTTCACAAATGTGAACGTTTAAGGGCCCGTTCACAAGAGAGAACGTTGTTGTGCCAAGCCTATTGAAAGGGACGACACATACCGCAGCAATGTAGCCCCCTATAGGAGCTTAGTAATTTTAACATTAAATAGTTAAAATATATGGTTGGAGCAGAGAGCTAAGTAGAAACCTCAAAAGAACTAATGTTAAGATCTTAAGGGTTTACTAAAACTTAATTACAACTCGAAAGTCGCTACCAGCCGCAACGTGGCGAAAAAAGACTTGGTATACGTTTAATTGGTTTTAAAAACAATATCGGCGCACCGACCTAAATGAAAATCGGCCCAAGATAGTGGTTAAGATATAAGGCGCTCGGTGAAACTAAATAGTAACTCAAAAACCGGAAGCTTTCCGAAGATAAACTAAAAAAGCTCAAGGGCCAGGTTGGCTAAGAAAAAAAGTGTCCGTTCACAAATGTGAACGTTTAAGGGCCCGTTCACAAGAGAGAACGCTGCGGTGCCAAGCCTATTGAAAGGGACGACACATACCGCAGCAATGTAGCCCCCTATAGGAGCTTAGTAA
>JAITQT010000409.1 GCA_031288745.1 Deltaproteobacteria bacterium | reverse complement strand
AGCTTAACATTAGTTCTTTTGAGGTTTCTACTTAGCTCTCTGTTCCAACCATATATTTTAACTTGGATTAATGTTAAAATTACTAAGCTCCTATAGGGGGCTACATTGTTGCGGTATGTGTCGTCCCTTTCAATAGGCTTGGTACCGCAACGTTCTCACTTGTGAACGGGCCCTTAAATGTTCACATTTGTGAACGGACACCTCCCTTAAGCTCTTGACTAAAAGTCGAAAATATCGCAAGATATTACCTTTGATCGAAGAGCAAAAAATCCCCTTTATCCGTCCTTAAATTTGTAACATGTCCTTATTACTAGTTAATTTGTTAGACTAATTTGCTTTTAAGATGTTTTTGCGCTTCGATCACCTTTAAATTTATCGCCTCTCGCCTTTAAATCTATTGGTCATTCATAACCTTCTCGCCAAGCTTAGATTTAGATCTTTGCCATACTTTTAACTAAGGATTTTTCACATGACCGTCACTAGAGACAGAATCGTTAGCAACATCGTCGATTTTACTTCCTTATCCCCCAAAGAGGCTCGCCATCAAGTCGATCTCATCATCCACATTATTAAAAAGGCCCTCTTAAGAGATAAAAACATGCTCGTGAGCGGTTTCGGAAAATTCTCTGTGGTTCGAAAAAGAGCCAGGCGCGGCCATAACCCCAAGACCGGTAAACCCATGCTCTTTAAAGCTCACAACGTGGTGTCATTTAGGCTCTCTCGCGTCTTGCGCAAAGAATTCGCTTATCCTATAAAAAAGTCCTCCTCTCGCTCTCGTTCTTAATTTTGGCCGCCTAGGTGTTGGCTTGTTTTTTTTTTAAGGGCTCATTTGGCGCGAAATTAAAGTCTTTGTTCGAATTAATCAATCATATTTCCACGCCTTAGGCGAGCCCGACCTCAAATATTAAGGCTCGGGCGTGGATTATTAATTTTGGGCTGTACTTTTTTAACCTGACCTAATCTGACTAACTTAACAAAGAGGTCAGAGCAGGCAAAATAGAAAATTCCCTGTTTTAGCGCCCAAAAATGATTCTTCAGGCCAAAAAAAACCTATGTGAAAATAACCCAGAGATAAGTAAGGAATCAGAGATAAAATTAATAAATAACGATAAATATAATCTAAAAATAATAAATTATTATTGTTGCCATATAATATTTAATTTATTTTATTGAATTATTTAATTTTTTTAGCTTAATTTTTTTCAAAATCGGATTACCTGCCTGGAAACTAAAAAATTATAATATTGATTATTAATATCTATATTAATTAAAACTTTTTATAATAAAACTATTAAAATCAATATTAACTATAAATAGCTAACTTTAAAAGTATATTTGATTTGAATACTCTCCACTGAATAATTTATCTATTATCCAAAATAATTGACTCTCTTCCTCAAAAAGCGACCGAGACGGTCCAAAAAATCTTAAATCAACGCCTACGAAAAAGTAAAAAAACAAAAATATTTCTTTTTAAGCCTCAAGCTTTAGCCTGGTCCATCTCTTAAAGATAATCATAGGGCCTTTATTTTTGGGCCTCTCGGAGCTTATAAAGGCTAGCTGGCTCAATAATTTTAACAGCCGAAATAAAAAAAAAGCACTATTATGAAAAAAATAACAATTTTGTTGATTTAACCTTGTCCTTGGCACGCTTTGGGATAAAAGGGGCCTTTTTTTAGGCCTGGATAAATGGCTTTTTAAGGTTGAAAGAAGAGAGTTCTTGGGTATTGACTTGTTTATAAATATTCAACAAATTAAAAGGGTTGCTGCAAGCAACCCTTTTTTGCTATTGAGCTTAAAGGCCAGAATTCGTCTGGTTTGTTATTAGTTTTTTGAGCTTTAATTAAGTTGGCATGACAATCGCAAAAGCCGTATAGAATTAAGTTTTCGCGAAACCAAAAATTTTCTCTGACGAATCAAAAAAACTTAACTGGAGGTCATGATGCGAAGGTTGGGGATTCCCAAATTATTTGGGTGTTCGCTTTTGTTTACGGCCGCTCTGCTTTTTTTTAGCCCATTGGTAGCTTGGGCTCAGGAAGCTGAGGAGGCCTATACACTGTCGAATGCCAAAATTATGTGGACGCTAATCGGTGCCTGTCTGGTCATGTTTATGCAGCCAGGCTTTTCTATGGTGGAATGCGGCTTATCAAGGGCTAAGAACGCAGCCAACATTTTAATGAAAAATTTCGCCGATTTTGTGATTGGTAGATTGGTCTTTCTCTGCGTTGGTTTTGGCTTAATGTTCGGCGACACCTTAGGCGGAGTCATCGGTACCACTAATTTTTTCATCTCTGGTCTAAACGGCTCCTCGGCCGATGGACAATGGGGCTTGACCTTTTGGTTTTTCCAAAGCGTCTTTTGCGGCACTGCGGCCACCATCGTCAGCGGAGCTATCTGCGGCCGCACTAAATTCTCGGCTTATCTGCTCTCTAGCTTTTTAATCTCGGCTATTATCTATCCTGTCAGCGGTCACTGGGTCTGGAACTCTCTATACAACGCCGGCGGCTGGATAGGTAAAATGGGCTTCGTAGATTTCGCTGGTTCCACCGTGGTTCACTCGGTGGGTGGTTTCGTGGCCATGGCCGGAGCTATAGTGGTTGGTCCTAGGATTGGTAAGTACTCCTCCGATGGGGTGGCCAGGGCTATTCCCGGTCACAACCTCGCTCTAACCGCCTTAGGCGTCTTTATCCTCTGGTTTGCTTGGTTTGGGTTTAACTGCGGCTCAACTAACGTGCCAGACGGCACCATCGGCTTTATCGCCGTTAACACCAATCTAGCCGCCTGCGCTGGCTTTTTTGGGGCCATGCTGGCTAGCTGGTGGAAACTAGGAAAACCCGAGCCTTCCATGAGCTTCAACGGTGTCTTGGCCGGTTTAGTTGGTATCACCGCTGGTTGCTTCGACGTTAGCCCTTGGGGTGCCGTAGTCATCGGTTTTATCGCCGGTATTCTAGTAGTCTATTCGGTTATCTTTATCGATCAGAAACTTAAAATCGACGACCCGGTCGGTGCCATCTCCGTTCATGGAGTCTGCGGCCTCTTTGGGACCTTGGCCGTTGGATTTTTCGCTTCCCCCCAGTATGGTTCCGAGGCCGTAGGCCTATTTTACGACGGCGGAATCAAGCTCTTAGGCGTCCAAGCCTTGGGGGCTATAGTAGTTGACCTTTGGGCCTTTTTTATGGGTTTGGCCTCATTTTTAGTCATTAAAGCCGTGTTCGGCCTAAGGGTAGACGCCAAAGACGAGATCAAGGGTCTGGATTTGTCGGAGCACAACGCCGAAGCCTACAGCGGCTTCCAGTTCTTCTCCAATAGTTAAGAGACGGGAGGGATAAATCACCATGAAATTAATTATCGCTTATATCCGTCCCGAGGTCCTTCAGGAAGTTAAGCTTAAGCTCTACGCCAACAAACTCTACTCCATGTCGGTCACCAACGTCTTGGGTTCGGGCAGGCAAAAGGGTCACACCGAGGTCTACCGCGGGGTTCAAACCGAGGTCAACCTCTTAAGAAAGCTTAGATTGGAAATCGGGGTTCACGAAGATAAGGTCGATGCGGCCATCGAGGCCATCTGCGAGGGGGCTAAGACCGGGCAGACGGGTGACGGAGTTATTTTCGTGCTCGACACTGTCTTAACCCGCCGCATCAGGACCGGGGAAACCCTCTAACCGGGCTTAAATCCTTATCCCTTAAAAGAGGTTCTAGATAAAGATTTATACGCTCATCGTATAACCTTAAAAAAAGCGAGTGGAGGCGACTATAGCCTCTCCTCGCTTTTTACTTTAAATTTGATCGAAGTGCAAAAAGTCCCCTTTATCAGTCCTTAAATTTGTAACATAGCCTTATTACTAGATTATTTTGCTCTTCGAGCTTTAATGGATTTTTCAAATTGCGACGGAAATGCCAACCATTAGCCATAACTAGGCCATCCTTCAATTGAGCGGATAGTAGAAAACAAGGTCTTAAAAGAGGCCTTGTGAACGATTACCCTTTTTTAATGGCGATTGTGCCAAGTGGTTTAAATGGTAACGGCCGACCAAATTGGCTAAGCTAATTGCTAGACTATACCATCGCCCAATTGCCCAGCTGGAAAAATTTTGACTCTTTCGCCCCGGATAGGGTATTTTTGTTATTGAACTTCAACGATAATATGTTAGAATACTAAGAATAAAGATTGTTTATCTTTCATATTTTTAGGCCCATGGGCCTAAAACCATATTTTATCTTAAATTTGACGAGGGGGAATTTTGACCCGTATACACTTTAAAGCCCTGCCCGAGACCTTCGAATCCTTCGGGGAAGCGAGAAGAAACGGTTTTTTAGCCGTAAAACAATTAAAAGACCAGGGTCGGGGCGTGGTGGGAACTTTTTGCACCTATACCCCCACCGAGATATTTTTGGCCGGAGGTCTTACTCCGGTGGGCTTGTGCGCCACTAGCGACGAGACAGTTAGCGAGGCGGAAAAGACGTTGCCACGCAATCTTTGCCCCCTTATTAAATCGAGCTACGGCTTTGTGGTCACCGATAAATGCCCCTACGCCTACTTTTCCGATCTCATAGTGGGGGAAACCACTTGCGACGGGAAAAAGAAGATGTACGAACTCTTAGCCCGCCATAAAACCGTCCACGTCATGGAGCTACCGCAAACCCAGAACCTAATTTACGCCAAAAAGTTATGGCGCTCGGAAATTTTAAGGCTTAAAAACGCTGTAGAAGAATTATTCGAACTCTCGATTTCGGACGAGGCCATCTCTTTGGCCATCAAAAGAAGAAACGTCGAGCGGAAGCTGCTTAAGGATCTTTACGAGCTATCGGCCCTCTCACCTCCGCCTATGACTGGCTTACAACAACTTAGGATATTGTTCGGCTCTCAATTTAAGTTTAACCACACAGATAAAGTGGAGGAACTTAAACAACTAATTAGCAATCTAAAAGAGACGGCCCAAACCAACCAAGGACCAGTCCCTAAAACTCACAAACGCATCGTTATCACCGGCTGCCCCATGGGCGGGGCCACTGAAAAAGTGGTCGAGGCCATCGAGGGGGCCGGAGCGGTAGTGGTAGCCTTTGAAAACTGCACTGGGGCCAAGCAATACGATCGCTTGGTAGATGAAACAATCGAACCTATATCTGCTTTAACTGAATACTATTTAGCCATTGGCTGCGCGGTCATGAGCCCTAATCCCAACCGCTTTGAGCTTTTAGAGCGGCTTTGTCACCAATTTAAGGCCGACGGAGTGGTCGAGATGACTCTAACCGCCTGTCAACCTTACGGCGTGGAGAGCGCTTCGGTGCGGGAATTTTTAAACGAGCGAGGGATTAAATTTATGAGCGTAGAAACTGACTATTCTTCCTCTGACTCAGAACTGTTAAAAACCAGAGCGGCCGCTTTTATTGAGACTTTATCTTGAACGCCATAGGTCTTGATTGCGGCTCGAGCTGGTGCAAGGGGGCTTGGTTAGATAAAAACTTAAATGCGCGGGAGTTAATCTCAAGGCCAGCTGGCTGGAATCTAAAAAAAGCTATCGAAGAAGTCTTAGAGACCTTACGAGAGTTAACCGGCCCAGGAGCCATTGTGGCGGCCACGGGCTACGGAAGAGGGTTAGTTGCGGGGGCCAAACTTAGGCCCACGGAAATAGGCTGTCACGCCAAAGGGGCTGAATTTTTAGCCTCTGGAACCCGCTCTGTTATTGACATTGGCGGGCAGGATACTAAAGCTATAGGTGCCTTAAACGGTAAAGTCCTGACCTTTCAAATGAACGATCGCTGCGCTGCCGGAACTGGCCGTTTTCTAGAAAAATCTCTCGAAAGGCTATCTCTAAACCTAGAAGATATCGATCTAATCACAGGAGTCTCTCCGGCCTCGGTGGCTAGCCTCTGCGCCGTGTTTGCGGAATCAGAGATAATGTCTCTTTTGTTTCAAGGAGTCTCAAGAGAGTCTATCGCCTTAGGCGTAGTCGAGGCCTTGGCTGAAAAGGCAGCCTCTCTTCTATCTAAAATTAAGCCCCTCTCCCCGGTGGCCCTCACTGGAGGTCTCTGCCAGTGCCGAACCTTAGCAAAAACCTTAAGCAAGGCCTCGGGCGTTCAGGTAATTAATTTGGAGCGCGGGCGTCACGCCGGGGCCATCGGGGCCGCGCTCTTAGCCTTAAGCGCTTAAAGGCCAAGTTTGGAGCTATCATCAAGTTTAGTTCTAGCAATTACTTAAGCTTTTAGTGTCCGTTCACAAATGTAAACGTTTAAGGGTCCGTTCACAAGAGAGAACATTGCGGTGCCAATTGGTACCGGGCGGTTTGATAGTCAAATACTACTCGTAACGTCATACTTTTCTCGTTGTTCTAGCTTATTGTTACTTAGATTTCTATACTAAGCCCTTCCCTATTCTTCTTAGGTTTCCAACCTACCCTTCTTAGGAATAGCCCGCTAAATTAGCGATTTTCTACTTTCTATGTATTAGTCCCCCTTCCACATATAAAGAGACAACTGTCGTCGAGGCCCTTGCCTCACACTCGTCCCTTCGTGGCGATAGCCTCTACTAACTTGTCACGCCACAATTAATTAACTATTACCGGACGCCTGCCTAGAAATAACCACGTGAAATCTCGCCTAGATTAAAGCGCTAACTTTCAGCTCATATACCCACCACCTTTACCTCCAGGAGTTCGGGCAGTATTAGACTTCACTTTGTTTTATACGCTAGTCCGCTCATGTCTACCTTATGCGATTTAGGTTAGTCGGAGCAATGGGGCCCTCCGGCTCTTTCGGATTGCGTCTCACGGCAAACAACCTAAACCTTTGGCTACCCTACCTCCTACTGCCAAGCCTGAAGCTGACGTTTCACCGCTAAAGTTAGCTCCACTTGCTAGGCCCACAAAAAACCTATCTAACCACACGCCTTAGAGCGCTAGCTAGATAGGTAATTGATGGTGAAAATCTAAGACTAATAAGGCAGGATTTTCTTCCCTGCAGTTTCGTCTAAGATAATAGCCGACCCCAAATAGAAGGCCGAGCCGCCACAGATAACCCCAAGATAACCGGCGAAAGTTAAGATAGCCGTGTTGCCTGTGAAATAAAAGGCTGAGAGTGAAAAAAAGACGACCACTAGGGTAACGAAGACAAAGGTCAGGACCCGGCCGCCTTTAAAGATTCCTAAAAGCAACAGGAAGGCGTAAACCCCCCACAGACCTATCCAAGCTCCGAGCACGTTGGTGTTATCGCTAGTTGACCAACCTAATTTAGGTAGAATAATCAGACCGCAAAGGGAAAACCAGAAAGCCCCAAAGGCGACGAAAGCCGAGCAGCCAAAGGTATTGCCTCTGAAAAATTCCATAATCCCGGCGATGGATTGAGATATGCCTCCTAAAAAGAAAGCCATGGACAAAATGGCGGCTTCGTTGGGAATAAGTCCCGCGTTAGCGAAACTAAGCAAAACCGTGGTGAGCCCAAAGCTAACCAATCCCAACGGAGTCGGGTTCGCGTATGTCGCGGCCATAAAACTCCTTTCTTCGACGCTCCGATGGTTTAGTTTTGTAGGAAGCGTCAGACTAGAAAAAAATAGACCAGGCGGACTTCTCTTACTCTTTGAGACCTTAGCCATAAAATGCCAAGGAACAAAGCAAGGCCCCCCAAGCCTAAAAAGATTGAAAGCTAATTTTCTAAGCGAATAGGTTATTATCCAACATTATAAATTTATTGTCAACCATTAAATTTCCAAAAAAGAGAAAAAGCAAAAAAAAATCTCTGCAGTTAAGACTAAAGTCATTATCTACAAGAAAAGATTGTCTATTGTTTTTAGTTTAAAGTCCCTTTAAGAGCTAGATAAGCTAGTCCCTCTATGGTCGCAGGCTAAGAGCTATAAAATGTCGTCAACCCCTGAGACCCAAAGTAACTGAGGGCTTAGCTATAGAGCTACAATCAAGCCAAAGTTAAAAGCGCTCCCCAGAGGCTAAAACCCTGGCTAGCCATGGGCTGGGCATAAATCTATGAAGTGGGTACAAGCAAAAAAATAGGCTAAATTTTAGCCACCTTATTTTCTCGTTAAACCTTAATCTTAGGCGCGCCGGGCTAAGACTATTTGTTAAGTGTCCGTTAACAAATGTTAACGTTTAAGGGCCCGTTCACAAGAGAGAACGCTGCGGTGCCAAGCCTATTGAAAGGGACGACACATTCCGCAGCAATGTAGCCCCCTATAGGAGCTTAGTAATTTTAACATTGATCGAAGCGCAAAAACCCCTTAAAAGCAAAGTAGTCTAAAAATTTAACTAGTAATAAGGCCCTGTTAAAAATTTAGGAGTGATAAAGGGGACTTTTTGCGCTTCGATCAACATTAATCAAAGTTAAAATATATGGTTGGAGCAGAGAGCTGAGTAGAAACGTTAAAAGAACTAATGTTAAGAACTTAAGAGTATGCTAAAACTTAATTACAACTCGAAAGTCGCTACCAGCCGCAACGTGGGGAAAATAAAGACTTGGTGAACGGTTACGTTAAAAATAAATTAAATTAGGAGTTGGGTCGCTATTTTACGATGATACTATCATCTTTTAAGAGATAGCGTCTTTCAAGGGTATAGACTGCCCCCTCTGGCCTTAATAGACTAGAAAATAAAACGAAGGAGGTAGCTTTAAACCCTGCCTTTAAAGGTTTTTGACTCTCTGTGGCGAAAGTTTTTAAGAGGTGCCGCTCCGCACGCTTCATCCGACCTAAGGTAACGTGAGGCCTAAAGAGTTCAGTCGGGATTTTAAGGCTAGCTATCTTTTTTAGAACCTCATCAATTAAACGCTTAAGAGCGTTTAAAGCCGGAGATGGTGCTAACGAGGCCCACAGTACAGCACCGGGCCGTCTTTCGAAAATACCAAGCCCGTTTAACTCTAAATAAAAATTCTTAGCATCAATCTCAGTTAAAGCGACCGCTATGGCCCAGGTTAACTCTAAGCTTACCGAACCAATAAATCTAAGAGTCAGGTGTAAATTATCTAAAGCAGCCCAATTTACATTTGTAAGCCCTTTTTGCCTTTCGCTTAAAAGAAGACGAATAGGGGCCGGTAGCTCTAAAGCGATAAATAAGCGTTTCGTTTGTTCTTTAGTTTGTTTTTCAAACATTTTTTAGTTTATCTTGTTTATTAGTTATAAATAAAAATTTTAGTCTAAAAAAATAGCACCAGTTAAGCAGTGCTTAGGATGAATCTCGGCCTTTCGTGCTCAAGCCTAAAGGTTCCACTGAAGCG
This sequence comes from Deltaproteobacteria bacterium, assembly GCA_031288745.1. Taxonomy (GTDB): domain Bacteria; phylum Desulfobacterota; class Desulfarculia; order Adiutricales; family Adiutricaceae; genus JAITQT01. Next base: position 327 of record JAITQT010000409.1, on the reverse strand, counting down.
GCTCAAAAATTTAAGCCTAAATTGGACTGTTGAAGATACATTTAACTCAAATACTAAAGGACAACTAATTTAAATTATTCATATTTTTATTTTACCGAAATAGTAGTGAAACAAATATAGATTATAATGTTTTAAAATAGGCAAATATCGTTTTTTTTTGCGTTAGATAATTGGAAAGATTTAAAAGATCATCTGAATAATTAGGCATTCTTGACTCCCCTTGTGTAATAGATATTTTTCTATTTTATATTCTAGATAAAAATTTTGCTAATGTCAAGATTGATCGAAGCGCAAAAAGTCCCCTTTATCAGTCTTTAAATTTGTAAC
>JAITQT010000376.1 GCA_031288745.1 Deltaproteobacteria bacterium | reverse complement strand
ATGCTAAAATTTAATAATTTATAAAGACGGCTGATTTTGAAAAAATTTTAAAGTCTGCCGCGGCGGGTTCCTTTAAATTTTTAAAAATTTTTTGCGACTTTTTTAGTGGCGACTAAGTAGAAACGTTAAAAGAACTAATGTTAAGAACTTAAGGGTATGCTAAAACTTATTTACAACTCGAAAGTCGCTACCAGCCGCAACGTGGGGAAAAAAAGACTTGGTGAACGGTTACCTTATTTGTAATCTTAGGTTATAAGTCTAAAGTAATGATAAAGATTTTTTTGATTTTTCCTTGGGGCTAAGTCTTTTAGCCGGCCCCGGCTACGCGCTTTTCTAGTATAGTAACTATGAGGTTACCCCTACGGCCGTCTAGGCCCGGAACACCGTGTCCGGCGGCCTTAAGTCTGGCCCCCGGGGCTGTTGCGGGTGGGACGGTTAGCTTAAGGCTTTGACCGTCTAAAGTGGTTATAATGGGCCGGCAGCCTCTTTTAAGTTCGCTTTTAGAAATTAAGACCGTGGTCATTAAGTCTTGGCCCAAGATTCTAAAGTTCGGCTCGGGCCTCACGTTTAGGCAAACCGTTAAATTCTCCGACCCTGGGCCTCGCCTGGGGACTTTTATTTTTTGACCTTCTTTGGCCCCAGGGGGTACCGTGATAGCGACTTTAATCACCTCGGTACTCTGGTTAAAAGCGACCGTTTTAATGGCCCCGAAGACGGCTTCTTTTAAACTTACGGCCAGGACGATTTCCAAGGCCGACGAAGGAGCGCTTCTTTTTTTCTTGGGCTCGCTCTTCTGACCGAATTTAGCAAAAAAATCTTGATAGGGTCGAGTCGATTCTGCGCCGCTTGGCTCAAGCTCTAAAGTCTTAAATAGCGTCTCTTTAATCGGCGCTAGGCCGAACTCTTGAAACAGATCGCTTAGATCGAAGCCCTGAAAAATGTCAGCGGTGGAAAATTCTTCTGAGAAGGCTTCTGGCCCCAAATTATCATAGCGCTTTCGTTTTTTAGGATCGCTAAGGACGGCGTAAGCCTCAGCGATTGCTTTAAAGCGCTCTTCGGCCACGCTCGAGCCAGGGTTGCGGTCGGGATGCCAGATAACGGCCAAGCGGCGGTAGGCCTTTTTAAGCGTAATTTCGTCAGCTTCAGGCTCGACCTGGAGTAGGCGGTAGTAATCGTAAGTGATTGGCAAGCGCCTTACTCCTTAAATGGATTTATGGGAGCTGGGCCCCTTGAAGAGCGCCTCTTGAGCGAGCAATATCTTCAAGCTCTAAGACCAGTTCTTCAGGATTTGGTTGGGCTACGAGAGTAAGCGTCGGTTCGTTGATATTACTTGAGCTGATTCTGACGTGCCCGAGTCCGACTATCCTCATAGAAAAGCCTCGTAAGATTTCTGTGTCGCTGAGACAATTAAGGCTAACTCGCTCCGGGACCCCTAGGCCCCACCAACTAAAGGCCGTTAGGCTATCGCTGGTAAGCTCATAAACTAAGCTTAATCGATGAATAAATAAGCCCAGAAAAATTACAAACATGGTAATCCAGGGCCAACTTGGGCTATTGGTCGCTCGCTCGGAAAAGAGGATGATAGGAGCAAGGATTAAGCCCAATAATATGACCCAATAGCCTCTGGGTGAGGGTCTAAGACGCTTTAAGATTGGGCCCTTTTGTGGCGTAGCCAACTTTTGGTATCCTTTTTAAATTACAATAAGCTTGCCATTTAATTTTAAACAGGAGAGGAGCGCTGACTTAAGTCGAAGAAGAGAGGCGCGCCGACTATTATTAGTATTTTGCCACAATGAAGAATAGTATACAATAGAGAGGAAGTAACCGTTCACCAAGTCTTTTTTTTCCCACGTTGCGGTTGGTAGCGACTTTCGAGTTGTAATTAAGTTTTAGCATACCCTTAAGTTCTTAACATTAGTTCTTTTAACGTTTCTACTTAGCTCTCTAATCCAACCATATATTTTAACTTTGATTGATGTTAAAATTACTAAGTTCCTAATAGGGGGCTACATTGCTGCGGTACGTGTCGTCCCTTTCAATAGGCTTGGCACCGTAGCGTTCTCTCTTGTGAACGGGCCCTTAAACGTTCACATTTGTGAACGGACACGAGAGGAAAGCTTTATTGGTAAGGCTGAAAACGTCAATATTTTCTTTTGGAGAATAAGCCAGATGGTACGCTAGTTGAGAAAAGAGGTCAACTACCTCATAGGTTAAGCAAGGGCCTGGTAAGTACAAATAGTCAGAGGTTAAATTAGGTTAACAACATTTACTAAATTAACTTAGCCTCTTGCTCTAAAAGGGCCAGACTCCTTGGCCAGAATCTATAGCCTAGGTTATTCACCATCTCCTTCTCGGTCAGCTCACCGAGGACTTGGGCCTTAGCTTAAGAGGGATCAGTGAACGTATAGTAATTTTTTTGACTAAATTGAAGGACGACCTTATTACTTGGGGCTAATTTCAGGGGGCTATTGGTGAGAAAGAAAATGAACCATCGTATCGGTTATCAATGTAGGCTACGGCGATTAATAGGTTTAAATGCGTTGGCGTTAGGTTTAATCATTTTGAGCTTGTTGGGAGGTTTGGCCGTAGCCTTGGCCACAGTGAAGGAAGAAAAAAAAGCGGTGCAATGGGAAGAGCCTTTAGCCGCAAGGGAGCAAATTGGCGATTTAAGCTTTGAGCCAGTCGGCCCTAAAGGCTTAATAAGACTTGACGGCTTAGAGCCTTCGGCCGACGCCTTTATCTATTCTCTAAGGGAGCGCTTTAAGCTTCGGGTGGTGGCCGTCTACGGAGTAGAAAAGGACTGGCGACAATTTGTTACGGCTGCCAAAGAGGGGAAGCCTTGCTCTGTTCCACGGCTAGCCGTTTTGAGCCTCCCACTAAGGATGGAAGGCCGCCAATACGATAAAAGTAGGGTGAGTAAAGAGCTAAAGCGCTATAAAAATTTAGTGAGCTTAGCCACTAACACTAGGCCCATTACGGCGATATTAGCCGTTAAGGCCAACTCTAAGCTAAAAGATAAGTTGGGAATAGATTTGGGCTTTAGGTATAGGGCCGTCGAATACCCCGGTAGATTTAACGATACCCCTGCTAGCGTTTCTTACGCTGTTTTAATTATGTTAAATCTCTTTGGGCAAAAAACCGAAGGCTACGCGACTATAACGGCTTTAAACGTGGCCGATAAGTTTATTTATCTTACCTGGCTTGAGCCCTCTAGAGGGCCGCAAGTTGCCAGCGAGGTTAAGAGCGCCACTTTATTGTGGATCGCTCAAACTCTTAAGAAAAATCCAGCCCTAGCCTCTGAGATCGAACTTACCGAGACCGATAGCCCTTAGCATGGTTCGACTTTGGTAACATCAAACTAAGGTTAATCGCTAGAAGATTAGCTTGGAATCTCAAGTTTAAAAGCGTCGTGGAGGGCCCTTACGGCTAATTCGGCGTATTTTTTTTCAATTATGCAGCTAATCTTTATTTCGGAAGTTGAGATTAAAGAGAGGTTAATGCCTTCCTTAGCCAAAGTTTGAAACATTAAAGCAGCGACGCCAGCGTGGTTGCGCATACCCACTCCCACGATGGAAATCTTGGCGATGTTATCGTCGCCGACTATCTTTTCGGCCCCAATCTCTCTCCCCGCTTCTTTCATTAGTTCCATGGCCTTGGGATAGTCTAAAATCGGAACAGTAAAAGAAAAGTCGGTCAAAGAAGTACCAGCCTCGCCAACCGGGTGATAGACCGATTGGTTTTGGATTATCATGTCCACCACGATACCGGCCTTAGAGACCAGCCCTAGAATCTTGGCGGCGACGCCCGGTTGGTCGGGCACTTTCAAAAGGGTTACGCGAGCCTCGTTAACGGAAAAGGTCACGCCCCTAACCGGAGTTTTTTCCATGTCAGTATCCTCCTCGCAGATATATGTGCCCTGACTCTGAGCGTGAGCGTGACGGACATGAATTTTTATGCCATAATTCATGCCCAATTCCACGCTTCTTATCTCCATGACCTTAGAGCCGAGGGAAGCTAGCTCTAGCATCTCTTCGTAGCTAATTTTATTAATTTTGCGAGCCTTTTCGCAAACGCGAGGGTCAGTGGTGAAGATGCCCTCAACGTCGGTATAAATCTCGCATAAATCGGCCTTAAGGGCTACCGCCAGGGCCACGGCGGTGGTGTCGGAGCCCCCGCGCCCTAAAGTAGTTAGATCACCTAAGCGGTTAAAGCCTTGAAACCCGGCCACCGCGACCACCCGGCCTTTGGCTAGCTCTGTTTTAATCCGAGTGGGAGTTATCTCTATAATTCTAGCCCGCCCGTGGTCGTCGTCGGTCTTAATGCCGGCCTGAAGGCCGGTAAAAGATTTAACTTTTTCCCCTAGGCTTTGGCAGGCCAAAGCGAATAAGGCGATAGAGACTTGCTCTCCGGTGGCTAAAAGGTTATCTAGCTCTCTAGGCATTGGATCTGGATTTAGCCCTCTGGCCATGCTCATCAGCCTATCGGTTTCCCCTCTCATGGCCGAAAGGACCACCACCACCTCGTGACCTTCGTTTTTAGACGCCACGGCTCTTCGGGCTACTCCCTTGATAAGCTCTAGGTTAGCGACTGAACTTCCGCCGTATTTTTGTATAATTCTAGCCATAGGGTTACTCCGGTTTATTAAGCTTTTCGAGGGTTTTTAGCCACAAAGTATAGGCGGCTGAGTCTCGCGCTCTGGCTTTAAGAGAGCGGGTTTTTTGTTGATTAAAGACTAGTTCCAACCTCTCCTCGGGCCAAAAGTCCTCCTTGAGCCTCTCGGGCCATTCCACTAAGCAGAGGCCGTCTAAATACTCCTCTAGGCCAGCACCCAAAAATTCTTCCTCAGCTTGTGGTCCTAGTCGATAAAGGTCTAGATGATAGATAAGCCGCCTTGCTTGGTAGACGTTGGCCAGAGAGAAGCTAGGGCTGACCGCTTCCCCAGGAGCCGTGCCCAAGGCCTCGGCTAGGCCTTGGCAGAAGGTGGTTTTACCGACCCCTAAAGGGCCTTCCAAAGTAATTAAGAAACTAGCCGGGTCTTCGGCTTCTATGGCTAGGCCTAAGGCCGCTCCGGCCGCCTTGGCGGCTTGGGCTGTGGGTAAAATAAGCTCGGGACTAGATTTTACAATAAGTTTAGCCTCCTGCGCCGTCTTAATAGCCTTAAAATCAGAGCGATTGGGGGTTAGGGTCATAAACTAATCGTTAAAGCTAAAGTAGTTGATTACTAAAAGTTTATACTAAAGAACAAAATGATTTGCCAGTTTCAACTTTTACCTCAAAGTCAGATAGCGGCGGGAGGTGCCATGGCGTGGCAAATGTTTTCGGTCGTGGGTATATTTAAAAAGAAAGCCCGATTTAGGGTGTGATTAGCAGCTCTTGTTGGAGAGTATATTATGACCTACTGACCTATAACCGTCAATATTGCCAGGGCCAAAGCGTAAAAAATTTCAGAGTGTGCAATCTGTGACCTAGGCTAGCAATGCGGTTAAGCCAACTTGACCGACTGTTAACCTCTAATCTACTAGCTAGCGCGCCAACAAAAAAAGAAAATTGGGTTTGATAAAGTTTTAACTATGTCAAAACCATTCCCATCAAGCTGATTCCTTCCTCGAGTTGAGTCGGTGGCTTCTCCTCTGGCTAAGGCTGCCTAGGTCACAGAATGCACAGCATGAAAATTTTTTTTAAACCGCTTTTACTGGCACAAATATTACCTGCCTTTCCCTCCCGTAGCTGCGCTTCCACTCCTTTGGGTGGGCAATGTTTCTAAGTTTTTCCCTGAAGATTGCATACAAAAATGGCATGAATATTTTCATCAAGTTGACGATGGATTCGGTACTTTCATCAAGCCATTTATTGGCTAACGGCATAACAATGTTGAAGGCTAGTTTACGCAGTAAGAATCTTGGTTAGAGCAAGCGTTTTGGTAGTAGCCGGAGGGAGACCTCCGTTTGAGGGAAATTTTTTATAACTAACGTTGTAAACGTTCACAAGGCCTCTTCAAGACCTTGTTTTTCCCTTCCCGCTCGCCTGAACAAAGGCGTTATTATGACCTAATGGTTGGCATTCCCCTCGCAAATTGAAAAATCCAGTAAAGGTAACCTTACAGCGTATAGAATGCGCTGCTAATATCCCAAAACGCAGAAGACTTTCTGGAAGGACAAGTGAACGGTTGCCTAAACGTTGAATATTCACGAAAGCATAGATAATTTTATAGAACAATTTTTATAATATGGAGAATTTAATTGTATAATTATTATATAAATATTTTAAGTTGTACTTTTAATTTTTTATCTATATTTATTTCATATACGATAGTTTTATCATTTTGGGGGGGAATACTTTTAAAAATATTTAAATTTGATACTAATCAAAAATATGGCTCCCCTTTAACATTAACTTCTGGGTTGTTAATATTGGTATTTTTCTCTTGGATACTATACGGCTTTATAAATATATATAAATTATTATTTTATCTTTATTTTTACATTGGTTTACTTGGAATTTTTATTGAAATATTTTATTATTTAGTTTTTATTTTTCAAAAATCTAAAAATAAAAAAACTATTGATTTATTTTATAATTAAAAATAATAAAAACCTTGTATCTATAATTATATTAGCACTATTTTTTGGATTTTTCTATTCCGCTATTTGGCCTTCGGGTAAAATTAGCGTAATGTATGGTAGCAGTGCAGATTATTTTAACTGGGCCATGGTATGCGATTATTATCTTGGAAACGTTGACCTTAATATTATTGAATTTTCTTACTTGCTTATTACTCAGCTCTCCGATTCATTCGGCACCCACATGGCCTTTGGCCTTTTCACTATTGCAGCAGGCTCATCGGCCCTTTTTTCTGTGTCATCTTTTTTGATCTCTATGTTAATTTTT
>JAITQT010000302.1 GCA_031288745.1 Deltaproteobacteria bacterium | reverse complement strand
GAGGCAGCGGAGAAGCTGGTTTTAGAAATGGCTTAAGCGGCTGGCCTCTAAGATTTTTTTCTAACTCGTAGACCAGAGGGCTTTGAAAAATTTTTCCGCTTTCGTTTTTCTTAGTTTGCCCGTCAATGCCGTAAGGGTTAATTAAGCTATCAAAGGCGCATTTAGTCCAATCTAGAGATTGGCTAACAAAATTTAAAGGGGCCCCTCCTGTGGTTGAGCTTTTAAAGCTTGGCCCCATGACTAGAAAATCTCTCTTGATTGGGCCTACGGTAAAACTTACCGAGAGAGAGGGGGATTGTTGACCGTTAGGGGCGTACGCAGTAGCTGCGGCTAAAAATTCACCCTTAGCCTTAACTAGGCCCGAGTCAAGGGTTAAACCAAGAGCGGAGAATGGGGCCAAAGATTCCATAGCCGCCTTAAAGGTTTTCTCAAGCTCTAATAAGGCCCCTGGGGTGGAAAGGGAAAAGCCTAAAAAGGCGGTTAGGCAGATCTGATCGATTTGGCCGTGTCTATAGTTTTGACTCGTAAGCCATAGGGGCGAGCGGCTGATGATTTTCATCTTCTTTCTAGCCACAAGCCCCCTGGGTTTAGCTTGGAGACAAATGACGTCCTTCTCTTTAGTTTAAAAAGATGCGATAAGTACACTCGTAGCCGCTGCCTCTCTAGAGCCGACGGCCATTGTTAAAGGAGGTGGTAATCAAGCCTTTAAGCGTTTTAAGGAGGCTAGCGATGTTTCTCGTGTCTGTTCACAAATGAGAACGTTGCGGTGCCAAGCCTATTGAAAGGGACGACACATCCAGCAACAATGTAGCCCACTATAAGAGCTTAGTAATTTTAACATTAATCAAAGTTAAAATATATGGTTGGAGCAGAGAGCTAAGTAGAAACTTCAAAAGGACTAATGTCAAGCTCTTAAGGGTATGCTAACACTTAATTACAACTCGAAAGTCGCTACCAGCCGCAACGTGGGGAAAAAAGACTTGGTGAACGGTTACTAATTTAGGTAAGCGAAGAAAGTTATTTTTGTTATTTAACAGATTAACGTAAATCTTTTTGCTGGACTTTTTAAATTTTGTTTGCTATAGTCTCGAAAGCGGGATACGCGTTCAATTTGCGTCAGTTTTCTCTTATAAAAACAGTTAGTTGTATGCAACTTTTAGAATCGCCAATCTTTGGGAGTGTTGAGGAATTAGGGCCGCTCACTACGGTTATTGTCAACAAGACTCAATTGGAACCTCTCAAATGGAAGATGTTAAAATGATGTTACAAATTCCAGACTGGAGTCCTAAGCTTTTAGAGGAGGCAGGAATAAATGAAGAAGTTCTCGCCAAGATGGGCTATAAGTTAGATGAGTTTATTGATGAATTCCGGCCGTGTTTTGCCAATACTCCTCAGATAAAACCCGCCTTAATGTATATTAAAGGATTGATGAGCGATCTGAAGAGAAAAAATATCGAAAATATGGTCGAAGGATATGGAGAAATAAAGGAAACTCGACCCATGCAAGCGTTTATGAAAGACGCTCTGGTATGAAAAACAGATGTTGAAGTTTTATCAACAAAAAATCTCAGGGATACTATCGGATGAAGTCGGTCGTCACATCATTCTTTTGAACAGGCCGAGACAGGGTGAAAATATAACTGCCAGCAGATGGCCATAACTTTGTCAAAAAAATTATTTTGTTGTACTGTTAAAGAGATAAAATATTCAAGGCCGCCAAGCTGTATACAAAGCCTCTTCAAGATGACCTTGTTTTCCAATTCCCGTTCGACTGAAAAAAAGCCTAATATGGGCTAAAGGTTGGCCTCCCCGTGGCATTTTAAAAATCTATTAAAGGAACCTACAAAATCAACGATGCTCTTAAAGGCCCTTTTAGCTTAAGACATTTTTGGCTAGCTCTAAATATTTTAAGCTAGGCTTCCCAAAGAGCTAGTGGCCAGCTCGCTTAGGCATAAAAACAATGAGTTCGATGTTTGAGTCAAAAATTGCCTCCCTTAATAGTTACCAACCAGAAACAGTTATACTTACGCTCTGGGGCCTTAACTAAAAGGTAACCGTTCACTAACCAATAGGCTTGGCACCGCAACGTTCTGTCTTGTGAACGGGCCCTTAAACGTTCACATTTGTGAATAGACACACTAAAAGAGCTATAAGGCCATTTTTATTATTTGAGCCTCTAGTGAAAAAACGTCACCGTTAATTTTAATATCCGTAGGGCTCACTTCTAAAGAAGTTGGCCCCACGGTTAGGCTAATTTTAGAGGAATTTTTAATAGAAATGGTGCCTTCTTCTAAAGATATTGTCGAGTCGGGGGCGTAGAGCTTAGCCCCGTTTAGCTTTAAGCTTAAGCCGAGATCGTTGGCGCAGCTAAGGGTAGCGCTCTGCTCGTTTTTTGATAGAGTTAGGGCCATGTCGGCGCTCTCGCGAAGATTAGCCCCGCTATTGTCTAAAGTAACCGAGCGACTAGCCTCGCTTTCTAAATTATTACCTTGAATAATACCGATAGGGCTATCTATTTCTTTGGTTTGAAAGATTATGGGCGCGTTACTGTCTTCCGACCTTAAAATTAGGCCCTTAGGAAGGTTGTCTTCCACTCCGAAACTATCCTTATGCTTATCAAATTTGGCCTTAGTTAAATAATAGCTATTAATTGAGCTTTCAGGAGTAGTCTCATCGGGTACAAAATTGGCTTCACCCTCTTCTATAGCCGTAACTTCGGCCTCATAGGATAGGTTACTGGCTATATCAGTTTCTCTTACTCCCGCTCGGATAAAGACGCTTTCTCTAGCCTTAACGATTAAAGATTTATAAGCGATAAGAGAGATTTCTTTAGCACACGTTTTGGCTAGCTCAGTTAAAATTAGGATAGCCTTTTGTGATTGGTAATCAGCGTTCGGGTTGGGCGGCAAAGTTTCGCTTTTAAGTAGCTCAATTGGGTGACTATTATCAAAAACTCCAAATCTTAAGAGATCGCTAAGCGAGCCGATAAGAGAATCTATTATCACGGGTCCTTGCCCGCTTAACCCGGCCTGGGTTAGGGCTTTTAAGGTTAAGTAGGAACTTAGATTTTCAATCGTAAGCCCCTTTGAGGGCCCGAAGGCCTTATTAGTCATAAATAAAATGGTGGCTGTAGATAAAACGGAAGCTAAGATAGACGCCACATTAGCGCCAATGCTTATGCCGGCGGCGGTCTTTTTATAGTTTTTGATGGAGGGATCGGGAGGGGTTGAGGTGGTAGACTTATCAAAATTAGGATCGTTTTGGTTTAAAATTTCTTGGGTATTTTCCACTACATAAGCTGAGCTAGAAACTATGCGGTTTAAAGCCGTGAGCACGGCTAAGCCTTTAGTAAGTATTGAGGGAGATTTTTCGCTGGTTTGAAATAGCGCCCTTGAGCCACCTGGGTGGGCCCTAAGGTTTAATAAGTTATCGTGAGGCAAAAGGGCCGGCTCGACGGATTGAATATTACTTAAAATCTTTAGAGGGATAGTTACGCCGTAAATATCGTCAAAAAGTCCATGTAAGCAGTCGGAAACGGCGGCTACCTTTTCATTGATAGGCGGAGCGGCTGCCGTTGATTTATCATTGGGGATTGCTGCCGTGCTGGTGGCTTCGGTGATGACATCTAAGCTTGCGAGCGCTTGGGTTACGAAATCAAAGCGTTTATCTTCGTTAGCCTCTAAAATATTAGAAAATCCCGCCGCCTCAATAGAGGCCCCGCCAATCATATTGGTGGAATAGTTGGTTAAAACGTTTACTTGATCGGTATGGACGGAAAAGTTGGTGGGTGAATTGGCGGTTAAGAGGATAGAGCCTCTATTAGAGCCTAAAGTAAGGGCCGCCTTTTGGTTTTCTTCCTCGTCGCTAAACATAAGCGCGCTCCCCCCTTGGGAGGCTAGTCCGCTTAGTTGAGAGCTAGAGGAGTTTAAGAGATTGACGGCCTCAGCGTTAGGTAGAGTAGTTAATATAACTGGGCGATCGGGATTGCCGTCAATAAAGGTTAAGAGGACCTCGGCCCCTGGGGAGAGGGGGAAATGCTGACCATAGTCGCGGCCGGCAAAGGGTCTGGCTAGTCTTAGCCAACTAGACGCCGCCCCGTTGGACCTTCCCGATACGTCAAGAGGTAATATCACCTTATAGCGACCAAGAGAGTCGATTTGAGGGGTCCCTCCTGTTCCTGGTCCATCAATAAAGGCGGTTAGGGTAGAATCTATTTTTTTGGGGGCTAGCGTTCTACTAGGCCTAAAAATTGTTGAGGCTGGGATAAAGCCAATAGTTTGACTAAAGCCCTCGTCTTGGCCAAGCTCAGAACCAATTTGACCGCTTAAAGAGCCTAAGCGGGCGGCCCGAAAGGAACTTTTGGTGACTAAATAGGAAACGTTTAAATTTTTTAGGGGATAATTAGTTAAGTTAAAGGTCAGCCCTGCCCGTAAGCCTGGGGCTAGGGCCAGGGCCTGAAAGATTTGAGCGTGAGCTAAAAATTCCTCGCGCCTTATTTTGGCTAGCCTTAATCCTTCAGTATCGCTATCAAAGTTCTCTCCATAGAGGTAGACCTCCCCTTGGCCTGAGGGGCTAACTTCTAAAGAGGTTTCTAGGGTCCTATTGGGCTGAGACCAGTTGTAATCTTTAAGGGTGATTTTTTTGGGGACCCGACGCAGCTCTAAGCTAAGATTAAAAATGGCCTTTAGATTAATCTCCGGGGTAAGGGAAGATTGAGTTAAATAGGTAAATTTAACTTCTTCACCCTTTTCAGTAATAGGGGGGTAGTGCTCGATTTGAGAGCAAATAACCGCGCAGTCGCCCGCCTCGCTAGGCTCAAAATAAAGCCCTAAACCCTCGCGCTCCATAATCCTAAAGACAAAATCAAGTAAAGCCTCGTCGTATTGGAGAGTAAACTCTCTATTAGGGTAATTCGCGCTCTTAGCCTTAAAGCGGTAGAGATCAGCGGGTAGAGCGCCAAATTTAAAGCTATCTTTAATAATACTAAGGCAATCGAGATCTAAGTGGACTCGGTTTTGTCTTTGATCGGCTAAAAGAGCTAAAGATGGGCCTAAGGTAAAAGAGCAAAAAATAAGCTCTCCTATGGGTTCCCCAATTTCAAAGCTAATGATAAGACCCCGAAAAGAGCCTTGGTTAAGGGGCGCTAGCTCGCTATCGGCCCTTAGGGTCTCAATGGTTAAACTACTATTTCTAGTATCACCTATATCTCTGGCGCTAATAGTTAAATGGGCCGGTGAATTTAAAAGTTTAGCTGTATTAATATAATTTAGATCATTTTGCGCTATAAGAGTGGTAATGTTGATTTGGTACAGCGCGTTTAGAGCCGTGCTCCCCTCAATTTGGACAGGCTCGATTTTAAGCTGAGGGAAGTTGGGTAAGGATAAAAATATGTCTACGGCTAAAGAACGAGTCATATAATGACCTAAAAACCTTTTTTTAAGCGGCCGGGCCCAATTTAAGGCCTAAGGAGTCGGCTACTAGGCATTTGGCCCCAGATGAGAGCGAGACGTTGACTCCGTTAAGCTCAATGGCCGAGGTTTCACAGGAAAAGTTTATTTTTTCTTGGGCGGTAAAGGATAAGTTATCAGCTAGATTTACATTAGTTGAGTTAACTTCTAATTTGGCAGTTTTTAACCCAGTCCCCTCTAGGGTCAGAGAGCTAGTTTGATTAACCGTAAGCTCGACTTTAGATTGAGGGCCATTTAGATTGAGCCTAGCCACATTAGTGGCCTTATAAAGAGAGCCAGCGGAAGAGAGCTCTATCATAGTTAGAGGCTCAGTAGGTGCCGATAAGGAACTAAGGCCTAGGATAATCTTAATCTCGGAATCTTGAGTTAAGGTTTGTAAGATTAATTTTGAGTTTAAGTTTAAGACTAAAGAAAGAATACCCTTAGTAACTTCTCTGACCATAGGGGCTAAATCATAATTTTTATATTGTTCTATAGCCCCGTTTAGTACCGCAGCCTCAGCCGCTTTCCTGGGAGGGCTATCGTCTTTAGTTAAATAAAGGTCATAGCCCCCGTTGATAGCCGTTTGGGCCGCCTCTCTAGCCGCACGTTTCCCCTCATCTTGCCCCACTATAATTTCAATTAAGCCCTTGCTCTTAGCTATAAAGGCCTTAGAGGCTTCAAGGTTGATTTCATCAGCTAAAGAGCGGACTAGGGAAGAGAGTAAGAGCACGGCCTTAGTAGTGTCAAAAGATTGGGGTGAGTTATCTGAACTGTGGCGCGATAGGATTGATAGTGGGGTTAAGCTATCTCTGGCCCCTAAGTTTAATATTTCACCTATTGAAGAGGGGCTTGATTCTATGATGACTGGACCATCGCCAGAAAGAGAGGCGAAATTTCTAGAGCGCATACTTAAATATGATTCTAAATTTTTAATAACCAGCCCTTTGGGATCGCCCTTAGCTTTATTCATAGCATAGGTTGCCGCCACGAAGGAGACGATTTGAGCGATAGCCACGACCGCGCTGGCGGCTGCGGCTACGGGGAGATTTATTTTTTTTAAGGCAAAGTTCTGAGATTTTGAGCTTAGTGGGTTAGCTTTTATATCTATGGCTACATCGCCGCCTAAGGACGCTAGCATAGTAATAAGCTGAAAGACGTTAATAAAACCCGAGGGCGAGGCTTTGCCCGAGCGAAAGAGGGCTTTAGCCCCTTTAGGTCCGGCTTGTAAGCGAATTAGATTATCGTTTGTGGCTAAGGGCCCAAGCTCAGAGAGAAATGATTGGATCAAAAAGGCGCTATTAAAGGAGCTATAAAAAGCGCCTAGAGCAAAATCGCAAAATTCAAGATAGTTAGCCGAGACATTACTAACGTATTTATCACCCGTAGATTGAGGATCGCCTACCCCTTGGATAGCTGATTTTACGCTGGAAGCTAATGATTTTGTCATAGCGAAAGTGGACATAAAATTATTTATGGTCGTAGAATCGCCCACTACGACGCTATGAGCGTGACCGGCTAGGCTTTGGCGAATTAAGGTGGCCATATTTTTTAATCTAGAGGCCGCCGAATGGGTCGCGTCCACTTGAGCCGTCATTTTGGCGGGTGAAGAGGAGATGAGGCTAACAAAACCCCTACTAGAGCCCGAGCCCAAGAGGGCTTTTTGTTTTTCCCCTTGGTTGTGGAAAAATAGGCCGCTACCGCCTTTGGTGGCTAGAGCGCTCATATCGGCTGTTTTTGAGCCTATAGGATCGACGCTTTCAGCGTTAGGGAGGGCCGCGGCAATAACGGGTCTATCTGGATTGCCGTCAATAAAAGTTAGGATGACCTCGGCCCCTGGGGTCATGGGAAAGTGCATACCGTAGCCCGCCCCGTTCATGGGCTGGGCTAGCCTAATCCAGGCCGAGGCCTGGCCGCTATGCTTTTGGCTTAAATCAAGGGGTAAAAGGACCTTATAGCGGCCGTATTGGTCAAGCTCTGGGTTTTGACCAGATAAGGCCCCGTCGATGAAGGCGGTTAGCGAGCCTGAAATTTTGGGCCGAAAATGCTTACGCATTGGCCTAAAAGGGGCTAAAAAGGGTCGAAAGCGGATGGTTTGACTAAAGGCTTTATCCTCCCCTAGGCTTAGCTTAAGCCTTCTAGAAACTAGGCCGGCTTGAGAGCCAAAAAAGGTGGCTGAAACGACGAAAAATTGACGCTTTGATTCAGGCTCGGGGCTTTGGGGAGAGGAGAGAGTAAACCTAGCTCCGGGCTTAAGCCCAGGGGCGGTGCATAGGGCTTGATAGGTCAGGCTATTTGAAATTAAAGCCTCTTTTCTTAATTGAGAGAGCCTTTTAGCTTCAATTAGAGAGTGAAAGTGCTCTCCGTGGAGGTGGATCTCGCCGATGCCTTTCTCGCAAACCGTAACTTTTAAAGTCAATGGTAGATTAGGTTTTTCCCAATCGTAGTCGGAGAGGATTAAAGAGCGGGGCAGATTAATTCGCTCTTCTACTAAATCGTATAAATAGCGCTCCCCTATGGGGGCTAAGCCTGAAAGGGCCCTTTGGGTTAAAACTAGTTCGTTATCATTATCAAAAAGAGTATAAAATTCCTCTTTAGTATTACAAATAGTTAATATTTCGTCTAATTCATTTGGCTTAAAATAATAGGCCAGGCCCTCTCTTTCCATGATAGAGAAGATAAAATCGCTTAGATCTTGGTCGTAATGAAAGACAAAATCTCTCTTAGCCCGTTTCTCATCTTGAACCTTAATTTCAAAGCTATCGGCCGAAAGGCCACCGGCCATTAAACTATCGGCGATAATTTCTAGAAAGTCGCGCCCGAGATGGATTCTGTGGCCCCTTTGGCCTATTAAGCCAGCTAGCTTTGGGCCCAAGATTATTTCTAAAAAAAGGTAAGGTCCGACTTGCGAGCGTAGGCTCATAGAAGTAACCATAGCCCCCCAAGTGCCCTGCCAGGCCGAGGGCTGGTTAGTCGTTTTAATGGCTAAGCTCTCTATTAATAAAGAAGCCGGGGAGGATAAGAGCGAATCTAGTTCAATTTGTTCTAAACTCTCAAGTTTTAGACAGATTAAGGCCCTTACTTCATAGATTTCATTTAGGCCCGCCCGGCCGCTGACCTCGATGACCTCAGGTGAGAGAGAGGGGAAATCTTTAAAAGAAAGACTTAAAGCTATGGGGTTAGTTTCTGTCAAGGTATTATTCCTAAGCGCTACTCATATTTACTTATTAGGGCCGATAACGTGACCGTTTTACCGGGGAGGCTAAAGGTGATTTCTTGAGGAGTTATTTTTAATTTACTCTGGGCGCATTCAAGCTCAATTGAGGTTAGGCCTTTAAGGGCAATGGAGCTTAAGTCCAATTTAAGCGAGGCGTTGGGGGCCTTAAGCTCGTTAGAATTTTCTTCTATGGTTAAGGCGCAATCGTCATTTACCTCAATAGACGCCTTGGCTGGAAGGGCGGATAATATAAGTTTAATCTTTTCCGAGGCCCTAGCTAACAAGCCTTGCTCGGATAGATTTAAGGCTGCGGCCTTAGGGGAGTTTAAGTCGCTATCTCCTTGAATAAAGCTAATTTCGCTTTGAACGCTAGCCGTTGAGATCATTAAGGGGGCCCCGTTAGTTTGGGTTTTATAGATAAGCCCTTGGTTAAATTCACTATCATAGCTTTGGCCCTTAGTTTGAAAAAACTCGCGGCTTAATTGGGCCAGCGGGGCCTTGGGCGAATCGGGAATGGAATTGGTTGAATTGCCAATAGCTTTAAGGGCCGTAAGTTTAGTATCAAAGAGGGTAGTTTGATTGATTTCCTCGGCCCTGGGGCCAGAGAGAATTTGAACTAGAGAGCCGCTTTTGGCTATTAAGCTATTATCAGAGTAAAGGGCAATTTCTTCGGCTAAAGTCTTAATTAGCTCAGAAGAGGTTAAGATAGTCTTAGATTTTTCCCAATCAGCATTTTCGTTTAAGCTCTCCGATTTAATGGGCTCAAGGGGCTTTAAATTATCAAAATCACCAAGGGTTAATAAATTGGCTAAATTAGCCTTAGTTGATTCTATGATTATTGGTCCATGAGTTGAAAGCGAGGCTGAGTGAAAAGCTTTAAGAGCTAGGTAGGAGTGCTTATTTTCTATTGAGCAGCCTTTTTTGGTCCCTTTGCTGGCGAGCCCTTTAACTACCGGCAGAGATAATAAAAGTTGAAAGATAACATTTAAGGCGTTTGAGCCACTGGCCGCCCAGTAGGAGGCCTTTTTAAGATCAATAGCCGTGGGGCTATAATTTGAGGAATCGCTTTCGCTTTTCGTTTTGTTGCTAAGTTCACCTATGTTTCGAGCAGTGTTACCCACCGATGAGGCCATTTGGCCCAATTGGGTGACGAAAGAAAACAAGGCCATAAATCCGCTTAAGCCGTTATCTTTGGCGTTAAGCTGAAGTTTAGCGTTATTTCCGTCGGCCATGATACTAATCAGGTTTCGGTGGGGGTTAAATTGGGAGGGCGTTGATTTTAGGCTAGCGATAGTGGCCGCGCAGTTACATAGGGTAAAGATAGAATCAAGACTAAGGTTAAAAATTGAAGTTAGGCCAGAGGCTAAAACTGAAGCGTTTGATTTATTCAGGCCGCTAACCGTGCCCGCTTCAGGGTTATCGGTAATAGCTTGTGATAAGTCGTTGGCCGCAGTAGATGAGCCTTCAGCGGCGGAGATTAGATTAAAAGCTTGTAAAAAGGGGAGATTGGCGTTCGCCTCAATCGTATGGGAGATGGGGCTAAAAATATGGTTAAATAACCCGAAAATCGAAAGGTTTTGCATGGTGATAATATTAATAGTATCGGCGTGAAGGCTTAAATTGGTGGGCGAGTTGGTCGTAAGGTGTAAGGCGGCCCTATTTGAGCCAGAGGAGAGGGAGACTTTTTGTTTTTGTTCTCTATCGTCAAAAAGAAGAGAGGAACCTCCGCGGGTAGTAAAGCCGCTTAAATTACTAGTCGCGTTATTAATAAGGCCCGCGCTTTCAGCGTTGGGAACGGCAGAGGCAATAACTGGCCGATCGGGGTTAGAATCAATAAAAGAAAGCATGACTTCCGTCCCCGGCAGGAGCGGAAAATGCTGGCCAAAGCCTTTGCCGCTATGGGGCTGAGCTAAACGTAGCCAACTTGAGGCCGAGCCGTTAGCTCTACCACTTAAATCTAATGGCAATAAGACTTTATATCTACCGTAATCATCAAGCTCCGGGTTTTTGCCCGAGCCCGCTCCGTCGATAAAGGCGTTTAAAGAGCCTGAAATCTTAGGGGCCTTAATTACTCTTTGGGGGCGAAAGGGGGTGGATAGGCGCCTAAATTCAAAAACATGCTTAAATTTTTCGTCTAAACCAAAATCATAGCCCAGACGCGAGGAAATAGAGCCGGCCAAAGATCCTGAAAAAAAAGTTTTAATTAATAAAAAACGATCGTTAAAGCTTTCTAAGGGGTGATTTTTAACTTTAAAGGAGTAACCAGGTTTTAAGCCCGCCAGAGAACTTTGACCAGAAAAGCTTTCGGAAGCGGAGATAAATTCTTCTTTTCTTATATTAAAAAGCCTTTGCCCTTCAGCTAGGCTATTAAAGTTTTCCCCGTAGAGGTGGGCTTGACCTCGGCCAGTTTCGCTTACCAGTCCAAAAACGTTTAGGGCCCTTAAGGGGTTTTCCCAGTCGTACTCTTTTAATAAGAGCTTGTGGGGTGGTAACTTTTCAAAGCGCTTTAGGTTATAAATTTGAGCTTCCTCGCCCTCTGGGTTTAGGCCCGAGCTTTGCCTAAAGATTATTTCGATTTCTGAATCAGCGCGTTTTAAAGAGGGCTTTTGTTGGGGGGCGTCGGTTATGACTATGAATTCTTGGCCTAGTTGGGATTCAAAGTGCATAGAGAGCCCCTCGCGCTCTAAAGTGCGCAGGATAAAATCAATTAGGCTTTCTTCGTATTGAAAGATAAATTCCCTTCTGGGGTAATCGGTCCATTTGGCGTTGATTTTAAGGGCTTCGGAGTTAAGGCCCCCAAATTTTAGGCTCTCTTTTATAATTTCTAAGGAATTAAGATTTAAATGAATACGGTTTTGTTTTAGATTTTTTAGTAAACAGAGTTTAGGCCCAACTCTAAGCTTAAAAACTAGATAATCGCCTAGGCGCTCTTGGAGCCTATAAGAGGTGACTAAGCCAGAAAAGGTTAAGAGATCGGCGGTATCGCTGGTGCTAGCTTCGCTTTCGACGAGAGCTGGCTTTCCTATAGTTAGAGTAAAAGGTAAATTAAGTAAAAATGAAAAATCATCTATTGATTTATCAATAAACTCAATTAAAGAGGTTATATTAATTTCATAAACATTATTTAGGCTAGCTGCCCCGCTTAGACGTAAGACTAAGGCCTTTAGAGAGGGCTCGGTGGGGAAGGTGAGATTATAGATTATAGGGCCCATCAGACATTATCCGCTTATAGCTTCGAGATTATAGTTTTTAGTTTCTAACCTTAAGGCCCAAATTTACTAAAAACAGGCTTTAGGTTCTCTGCAATAGGCCTTAAGCTAGCTAACCCCACTGCGGCCCTCGTCTAAGCGACCGACTAAGGAGAGGGTGAAGGAGGCCCCCATGAACTTTAAATGGGGCCGAATTTGAACGTTCATCTTCCTCCAGCCGGGGAACCCCTCGACATCGTAGACTTCAATCTTGGCCGCCCTTAAGGGCCGACGGCCCCTGATAGCTGGAGAGGGGTTTTCCATATCGGTAACGTATTGATTGAGCCAGGCATTTAGTTCCTTTTCTAAAACTTGCCTATCTTTCCAAGCTCCAATATTTTCTCTCTGAATTACTTTAATATAATGGGTCAGGCGATTAACGATCATCATGTAGGGCAAAAGAGTAGAGACGCGGTAGTTTAATTCAGCCTTTGCGCCTCCCTCGTCGGAGGAAAAGCGCTTGGCCTTTAAGACGGAAGGGGCCGAGTAGATAGCAGCCTTGCCTCGGCTCTCAAGAACCGATACGGCGATAAACCCATTATCAGCCAAAGTTTTCTCTAAGCTTTCGCCTATGACCGCCCTCAGGGAAATGCGATTTTGCGATCGGCCCATGGCCTCAAAATTTAGCGAGGGCAGATCCTCTATTAGCCCTCCGCCGTTTAGCCCGGTAATATAGGCGCACCAGCGGTATTTAACGAAACTTTCACACATCTTTAAGGCGATTAAAAACGAGGCGTAGCCCCAAACGTAGTAGTCGTCACTTTGGGAGGCGCTCTCAAGGTAGTTAAAGGAGCGGCAGGAGGCGTTTTGAGGGCAGTAGGGTAGTCTGGTTAGAAACCCGGGTAAAGCTAAGGCCAGATAGCGAGAGTTCTCATCGCGGCGTAAGGCTTGCCAGGCTGCGTAGCGGGGCTGATGGAAAAGAGAGTCAAAATCTTCTAAAGATGGAAAATCGTTCCATTGGCTTAGACCAAAAAAAGAGCGGTCAACCGAACAGATAAAGGGGACGTGGGCCATGGCCCCTAAGGCGGCTAAATTTTTTAAAGTGGCCATATCGGCAGGGTTAGCCCCTACTTCGTAAGCAGCAATAACCGCTCCAAAGGGCTGACCGCCAAACTGGCCGTATTCAGCCGTATAGACTTTGCGGTAGAGGGCCGAGCGGGTTAGCTCGGGCGAATCGGTTAGATCGTAGCGCAGTTCGCTTTTAGAGACGTTTAAGATTTCAATTTTGATGTTTTCCCTAAAGTCGACCCTATCAATTAAAAATTTAAGGGAGCGCCAAGCCCTTTCTAGATCGATAAAATCTTGGTTGTGTAAGATGGCGTCTAGTTGTTTAGATAAGTTTCTATCTATTAAGGAGACGAAGGAGTCAATTTCTAAATTAGCTTTGGAGACTGATTGGAGAGATAAGCCATCTTGCGTGGATAAAAGAGGCTCTAGGGCCCTTAAAAAATCCTCTAAACCCTCAGGTGCTATGCCCGCCAGTGATATTAGATCTTCTAAAATAGAGCCTTGAAATTCGCTTGGGCTAGTAGGGCTTTGTTTCTCTTTAGAGTTAGAGCTAAGAGGAGAATTGGGATATGAGTCGGAGCTGGTCAAAGGCTAACCGAGACCTTACTTTGGGCTCCCATGGGACACATCCCGATAGTGTTAAAGTTAGCGTCTCCATTATGTTGAGTCATGCCGCCCATAGGTAAAGCTCCCTTCCCTTCAAAAGAGACGGTAAAGCTGCCAGCTATTGGGGAAAACGAGCCCGGGCCCATAAACCGGCCCGAGACGATTCCGCCAGCTGTGCCGGCCTCGTCGCCTTGACTAGTTTGGGTCTTACTTTGGACGTTTAAGGCCATAGCCCCGTCGATAAATATCTTTTGGCAGGCCGTGGAAGGGTCGACTGTATTTAACATAAACAGATTAACCAAAGGGGTAGGAATGGGCCCGGCCGGTGGCGTGGGGACCTGGCAGACGTCGGGCACAGTGCTAGTAGCCTGGCCACCCTTGGTAGTTAAGGCGAACATAACCAACCCTCCTTAGCCCAGCCTAACCGCTTGGCCGTCAATTTTTACGCACTCACTGGCCTTAATATCAACGCTTTCCGAGCGAACGCAGACGTCGCTCTCAGATTTAATATCTAAGCTCTGGCCCTTTAGGGCTAAGTTTTCGGCCACTTCTAGCCTAAAATTACTTGAGCGATTTAAAAATGAGCGAAACCAGCTAAAAACCAAGCCCGCGGCTAGGCGCAAGTTAAAAAAGTTAAGGTTAGCTTTTCTGGCTTCTAGCCCTAGGTTCTCAGCAGATAGTTGAGCGCGAGAGGCCTTAGCTTTAAGTTGGTCTGTTTCTAGCTCAGCCTTATCCGAAAAAAGCGTTAGCGCTTTAACCGAGAGAGAGCTTTGGGCAGGAAAATTTAAGCTAGCTTCTACGCTCGAAGTTCTTTCAAGGATATTAATGATTGTAGCTTTATCCCCTCGCTTAAAGCATAAAATCGAGTCACCCTCTATCGGCCTTAGAAAACACGAGGGGGCCAGAGAGGCTTTTATAAGCAGATCTTTGGCTTTTAGCCAAAACCAAGGGCCTTCGATATTTAAAACTTGAGCTTCTATTAAGCAACCGTTTGTAGTAGCCTTTTCTCCCAGAAAGGGTAAGAGGGTCTCGAGGGGAGGAGCTAAAGAGTCACGGTTTTGGTTTAATTTAATAGCTGTATTCATAAAAAAACCATTTAAGTACGTTTTTAAAAGTTTTAAGTTAAAAGATGGCTAAGAAAAAGAGAAAATTAAAAAACCCGAGGGCAAAAATCCTCGGCTCGGGCTAAATCAGGGTCAGTCGGTCTTACTAAGTTTAAGCAGGTATCTGAGCTGAAATTAAAGCCCTGGGCGCGGTGAAGATTAGCGAAGCTAAAATCAGCTTTGTTAACTATAGTCTTAGTTAAAATGCAATGGCTAAAATCAGCTCCTTTAGCCGAGACGGATAGTAAATTGGCCCCCGTTAGGTCAGCTTGTTTAAAAGAGGCCCCATCTAAGAGGGCTGAAGAAAAATCGGATTGCCTTAGGAGAGTAAAATTAAAAAAGGCCCCCTGAAGGTTTTGGCCCTTAAAAGAGCCGCCACAAAGATCGCTATGCGAAAAACAAGCCAGGCTCAAATCGCAGCCTTTGGCTATAAACTTAGCTATTTTTAAATCAGAGGCCAAAAGCTGCTGAGCTTGGCAGTTTATGAGCGATAACGAATTAAAGCGGCAAGCCCGAAATAAGACTAGATTGAGGGCTGATTGCTCAAAGCAGGTTGAGTTAAATTGGTTATCAATAAAAAGAGCCGAGGAAAAGTCAAGGCGGCTAAAGACTACGGGGCCCTCAAATTGAGAAGAAGTAAAAGAGGCTTTAATAAAATCAGCGCCATGAAAGAAGGAGTTTAAAAACCGGCACTTAATAAAAGAACTTTTAGCCATAGAAGCCCGGTCGAAAAAGCAGTTCTCAAAGACAGATTCATAGAAATAAGAAGCGCTAAAATTGGCACCCCCAAACTTTTGGTTTTTAAAAAGGCATTTATTAAAACGAGCCTGGCTAAAATCGCTCCCCTTAAATGAGCAATCAATTATGGTTAGGCCATTTAAGCGAGAGAGCTTAAGATCGCAATCCTCTATAATTTCACCTTCAATAGGGAGATGGGCCAAGGCTTTTTCATTGATAAGCTTTTGGAGGTCACTCTGACTACTACTCATATTTAGTCCAAAATCTTTAAGTTATAAGGGGGCTTTAAGGGGTAGGGCCTCTTCGGGGCTTAGAAGAGCGAGGCGCTTGGCTAGACTAGCTGCAATTTTAGCCGATTGTTCGCTCTTATGAGATCTATAGACCTCGTGGGCTGAAGCGAGGATCTTGATAGCTAAAGAAGGCTCCCAAGATTCCAAATCGCGGCGATCGAGATCCGCTATTAGCCAATCGGATAAGCCAAGAGCCAGTTCGATTCGGCCCAAGCGAGTCCACAATATAATCTCAGTTAAGCGTCTAAGGCAGAGGGCTCTGGCGTCAAGAGGGGCGAATTTTGGGCTACTTAAGGTAATTAGGGCCTGATCTGGATCACTTTGATGAAGGGCTTCTAAACGTTTTTGGTAGTCACCCTCTTCTTGAGATTTATCGCTTCGCTCCGTCTTTAGCCATTGATAAACTTCATTTGAAGCTAAAGGAGAGTCGTCGGCAAAGGAAAGGCGAGTTAAGAGAGGTAAGCGGGCGGTTAAACCCATAGCTTCATCTTTAACCGCCTCTGCGGCTAGATTAAAACCTAGACCAATTAAAGCCTTATAAGAAATCAGCTGCAAATCGAGCCACAAAATATTTAAGGAGAATAAATCTTCGCTAGCTAAAAGAGCGCTCTCAAAGGATTGGGCCTCTATTTGTTTTTTTAGGCCCTCTAAAGCTTCGGCCGCTGGGCCCGGTAAGGTGGTAGCGCCGGTCTCGTCGTGGGGAGGAGGGTCCTTAACGGTCATCCAGGCCTTTAGCCTAGATATCTTCCAATACCAGGGGTCGGCCTTACTCTCGGGCCAAGCTAGAGTTAAATAGCTCTCTAGAGCAGTTTCTAGCATCTTTATAGCCACAGGTAAGTCTTGGGCCACGATGGGCCCGGCTATTGAAGAATTTGATTGGGATTGGCTCTCTTGAATTTGAGTTTGAGAGGCCTTAGCCTCGTTTAATTCTTTAGGGGGCTTAATGGGTAGCGCCTTAGCTTGCTTTATTAGCTCTGACAAAGAGGGCAGATTTTGGGCCGCCATGACCTTATCTAAGCGAACAAGGGCCTTAATTAGAAGTTCAGATTCGCTCGGCTCAAGTTGGCCGTCAAATTTAATAATTTGAGCTAGGGTCTTTTCCTTCCACCAATCTAGAGCGTTTTTTCTAGCCCTTAATCGTTTTAGGGCTGGAATTAGACTATCCCAAAAGTTATCCAGTAAATCGGCTAAAAATTCGCAAGATGGGCCCAAACTGGAAAGGCCCTCTAGCCTAATTAAGCTTTGGGCTAGATAAACAGCCGCATTTAAGTCTTTAGAGCTGGTTTTTAAAATTTCTACAGCCTTATCGGCTACCAAAGACCAATTAACCTCAGGGGAGGTCATGGAGGAGAGCTTATCGATCTCAGCTTGAAGCTCGGCGTAGCTGGGCTCTAAGCGCACGTCTGGCCCACCCGGATTTTCACTTGAGATTGGTTCTCGGCCCAAGCTCTTAAGTTGTTCGATGAGAGACAATATAGAGAACCTTCGATTGATAGGCGATCTTAGAGATGTTTTTTATTCTAAGATCATCTATTACAACGATAGTTTGTTTTTTTAGGAAGGAGTTTTAAAGAGCTTCCGATAAGTTTTAGGCCTTTTAGGGTCAGTAACAATGGCTGCTGGAGCGTTAGGTTTAAGAAAAAGTAACCGTTCACCAAGTCTTTTTTCCTCACGTAGCGGCTGGTAGCGACTTTTGAGTTGTAATTAAGTTTTAGCATACCCTTAAGATCTTAACATTAGTTCTTTTGAGGTTTATACTTAGCTCGTTGTTCCTACCATATATTTTAACTTTGATTAATGTTAAAATTACTAAGCTCTTAGAGGGGGCTACATTGTTAAGGTATGTGTCTCCCTTTCAATAGGCTTGGCCCCGCAATGTTCTCACTTGTGAACGGGCCCTTAAACGTTCACATTTGTGAACTGACACAAGAAAAAGATAGTTCAAAGTCGCCATTGTCGGCCGTAGTTAAGCTAACCGATTTAGGGAGAGGGAGAGAGGAAAACATATGCTTTAAAATAGCTTTGGAGAGCTTTGTGACGACGCTTGAATTTATGATTAAATCAACGCGTCTCGCTCCGCTGTGGCTATCTAGGGCCAGATCGCTAATATGCTCAACGGCCTTGGGAGCAACTTGTAGCTCTATATCGTTATTCTTTTTAAGTCGTTGGGCTAAAAGGTTAAGTTTTAGCTT
>JAITQT010000260.1 GCA_031288745.1 Deltaproteobacteria bacterium | reverse complement strand
AAGCTAAAGCCACCGAGAGAGGAAGCGTTTGTCCTTGGTAGCGCATATAGTTATAGGCCGGGGGGACTAGGCCGTAAATAGAAGAATAAAGTAGGGTTAGCCCGTTTTCATCTAAAACGTTTAAGGCGCAGCCATCGGCAATAAAGACCCCAGCGGCGATTTGAGGGATCATGCTCATGACTTTTTCAACTTCTATAGTCTGAGCCAATGATTTGCCCAAATCGCTAAGGACATTTAAGACGCTAATGCGTTTTCTAGTGTCAGTGGCCAGCTGGTTATGTTTGATGGTAACCGAAAGCTGGTTGGCCACCGATTCGACCATTTGTCCGTAGAGCCCGCTATCAAGCTCTTTGGAGGAAGAGCTTAAGATGATTAGAGTTCCGTAGCAGGTTTTATCGTCTACTATGGGTACCACGGCCAAACAGGGGAGAAAGGGAGTAAAAAATTCTCTCCATTTATCAGATAGGCTTTCCAAATCCCGAGCTTCGGCTAGTAGTGATTGTCGATTAGAAATAGCCCTCTCAAAAAAGGTCTGATTAAAGTTAAGCGGTTCTGTGGGGATGAGAATGTCCTCGCCAGGCCGTATGTGGGGCACGAGTTCTTTCTTTTCTCGGTTTAGAAACATTAGAATAGCTTTTTCTAAGCCTAGCTCCCAACTTAAGAGGCTTAAAAAATTCCCTACCTTGCTATCAAACTGGATATTGGAATTGGCCAGTTTGATGAGTTTAGCGAGAAAAGCGACCGCGTCGCCAGCCCTTTGGATAGTCGGCATAGTTTACCGCACGGCTAGCCCGGAAGCCGCAGTTAAAGATTGGGAATAAATTTCTTCATAGGCCGCCGCGGCTCTATCCCAGGAGTAATCCTCGCGCATGCACCTTATCATCAACCGTCGCCAACTCTCTGGTTGAGCAAAGTGCTCTAAGGCAGTCAAAAGCGCACTTAGGAGAGCTTCGGGGCTATAATCAATAAACTTAAAACCAGTGCCGCCTCCGGGGTGGCTAAGTTCGTCCGTTACCGTATCGTCTAGCCCCCCGGTGGCTCTAACCACTGGCACAGTGCCGTATTTTAAGGCATAGAGCTGCTCTAAACCGCAGGGCTCAAATTTAGAGGGGGCCAAGAGCATGTCGGCCCCGGCCATGATTTGATGACTTAAAGGAGGGTCGTAGCTAAGTTTTAAGCCTAAACGGCCAGGGTTAGCTTGGGCGGCTTCGCGGAAAAAGGAGATAAAGTGATCATCGCCGGTACCCAAAATAATGAGTTTAAGAGGCATTTTCATTAATTCCGGTAGGGCCTGGGCTAAGAGATCGCAACCCTTACGAACTAAAAGTCTACTAACCACCGCGACAATGGCTTCCGGGCCCGGGGTCAACCCGAAAATCGAGATAACGTTTTCTCTATTAACAGTCTTTCCTAAAATGTCGCGGCGGCTATATGAAGCGGGGAGGAAACGATCAATGGCTGGATCCCAAAGATCGTAATCAACTCCGTGAATAACGCTTCTAAGGTCTTGCCGGCGCTCTTTAAGCACTCCCTCAAGCCCTTGGCCCAGGGCCGCAGATAAGGTTTCGCGGGCGTAGCGATGACTGACGGTGGTAATAAAGCGGGCCCCTAAGAGACCGGCCTTAGTTAGGTTCATTAAACCGTGAAATTCAAGACCTTGGAAGGTAAAATAGCTCCAATCAAGACCGGTCATGGCAAAGTCGAAATAAGGAAAAGTTCCTTGATTGGCAAGGTTATGATAAGTAAAAATAGTACCCACTCGGTTTAAAGATGGGTTGTCTTTACCAAAGACTTTAAAATACATTGGCACTAGGCCAGTGGGCCAATCGTGGCTATGGACCACCGTCTCGTTACCATGACGGGTCAAAGTCTTAATGGCTTCAAAGGCCGCTTTTGAAAAAAAGACGAAGCGTTCAGCGTTATCGTCGTAATCGCCAAATTCGTTGCCATAGACCCCGGGACGATCGAAAAAATCAAGGCAGTCGACTAAAATTAGGTTATGAGCGCCGGGAAGGTCTAGTTCGTAATATTCGGCCCTACGTGAGGATATGGATAAATCAATTTCCCGATTAAGTTCTTTGAGCGGCTGGAGTGGATAGTCGTCGGCCAAGCGGTGCTTGGGGACCAGCACGGTCACCTGATGGCCCCTTAGGGTTAAAGTCTTAGGTAAATGATAGGCTATATCGCCCAAACCTCCGGCCCTAGAACAGGGAACGGCTTCTGGGGTAACGAAAAATATCCGCATACTCTCTCGCTAGTGGTAAGGGCGACAAAAAAAGGAAAAAACAAAAGCCGAGCGCAACCTAAGGCTAATTAGGCTAAGGCCAAGACCCCAAAATATTGCCCATTTAAAAAGGAGGCTAGCTAAAAAGGCGAGCCTAACTAAACGAAAGCAGCGGGCTAAAACCTAGTGGCTACTAAAAGGGGCAAAACCCAAGTGGTTTTAGGAGATTAGCCGCCCTAAAAGTTGAGTGCGGAGGTGTTTGGGGCGAAAAGTAAAGGCTTTTCGAGCTTATACCTTACCCGTGTAACCGTTTTCTTCGTGAATGTAGCTAACGATAGTCTGTAAAGTTTCTTCGAGCTGGGTATTATCAATTTGACAAGTGGCCACTGACTCGTGGCCGCCACCACCGAAGTGAAGGGCAATGGAGCCTAGGTTGGCTTGGCTGTCGCGGTTAATAATGCTGTTACCCATAGCCAAGGCCACGTAGGAGGCATCGCGGCCCCAAGTGACGTGAATGCTCACTTTACATTCGGGAAATAAAGTATAAGGCAAAAAGCGGTTGCCAGGGTAGATAATTTTTTGTTCTCTAAGGTCGATAATCAGAACTTGACCAAGTAATCTAGAACAATTTTTAAGCATATTAGCATAATAATGAGATTGATTAAAGTATAGATCAGAACGCTCTCTGACGTCGGGATCGTTTAAGATTTCATCGGCCGTTTTAGAGCGACACATCTCCATCATAGATTCCATCAATTGGTAATTGGAGATGCGAAAGTCGTGAAAGCGGCCCAAGCCAGTTCTGGGGTCCATGAGAAAGCCGATGAGGATCCAACCGGTGGGGTATTCGATTTCTTTAACCGTGAGATTGGCGCTATCGACTTTATCGACCGCCTCCATCATCGGATCCCAATGAGAGGAGTAGCGGGAGGCACCTCCCAAAAAGTCATAAATGACTCTGGCGCAGGAAGGGGCCACCCTAGACATGCCTCGATAGGAAATCGAGCCTAGACGTTCGCCTTCACTAGTGTGATGGTCAAACCACATGCCAACGCCAGGGCAATAGGGGACGTTAGCCAATATATCATTGGGGCCGATTTGAACCAAGCCGTCTTGAATATCTTTAGGGTGAACAAATTTATAGCTATCTATTAAACCGGCCTCTTTTAAAAGAGAACCGCAGGCTAAACCGTCAAAATCTGATCTAGTGACCAAACGCATCTTAATTTCCTCGAAAAGCGGAGGCAAACGAATTTTAACCCATTCGGCCAAGTTATTTAAGTCTTTGGAGCGCCTCTAATAAATATAAGGGGCGAGCGGGCTATTAAACATTATCAATATTACACTAGATAGCCGAAGATGTCTAGGCTTCAGAGATCATCGACCTATTCTAATTTTAAGCTTGATCGTAGCGCAAAAACCCCTCAGCCTCTAAGACGGCAGAATTTATTTTTTAATCCTTTAGGTATGCTATATCCCATA
>JAITQT010000164.1 GCA_031288745.1 Deltaproteobacteria bacterium | reverse complement strand
GAGCTAAGTAGAAACCTCAAAAGAACTAATGTTAAGATCTTAAGGGTATGCTAAAACTTAAATTACAACTCGAAAGTCGCTACCAGCCACAACGTGGGGAAAAAAGACTCGGTGAACAGTTACATTTACGCTAAAAAGCCGCCGGCCTTTTGGGCTGACGGCTTTAAAAGTGATGTAGGCTATTTTAGCCTAGCTTAACTCTAACAGAATCCGTTCACAACTTAATTGTGGTACGTTACTGTACCAAACCAAAGAGCTTAAGGCTAGCTCCGACACACTATTACAGCTCGAAATCCAAAGCCATCCGAGAATGCAGAGGCAAAAAAGGTCTGATGATCGGTTAGCTCTTCCAAAAGCCGTGAAGGTTACAATACTCTCTAGCTATCGCCGCTCCATCAGGGGCTTTAAAGATAGCCTCTGGGGCTTGGCCGGGCTTAAGAGCTTTGCGCTGGATAATGTTATCGACAATAAGCTCTATAAACTGGATGTAGTGCTTATCTTCCATAGGGTGAGCCACTGAACCGACGGTTACTTTATAGCCGCCGTCTATTTTATTCACTACTGGCACGTGCTTTTCTAAGGCCGCCTCAGTGGAATTTTCCTTTAGCAGTTGCATAGAGCTACCGCAACATACCAAAGTTCCCGCTCCGGGGATAACGACGGTAACTATTTGACCGCAGAGTTGACAACGAAAATATTGGTTAAAATCAGCCATTATTAATACCACTCTTTTATCTAAAAATTAATAATATTTGTTAAAAACTAACCTCTAAAAATTCGCTCTTTCTAAAGGGTCTCAAAATAAGCCCGAGGATGAGCGCAAGCCGGGCACTTTTCAGGGGGCTCTTGGAAGCCTTCATGGATATAACCGCAGTTACGGCAGCGCCAGGTAACTTTTTTAGAGCTTTTAAAATAAGTACCATTTTTGAGTTCTTCAAGAAAGTCATTGTAACGCTTTTCGTGATACTTTTCAGCTACCGCGATGGCTTCCATGACTGAAGCTATCTCATTAAAGCCCTCGCTCTTGGCCACCTTAGCGAAATCGGGATACATTGAGGTCCACTCGTGGTGCTCCCCTGCTGCGGCGGCAGTTAGCTGACTGACCGTATCTTCTTTAAGCCCGGCTGGAAAACCGGCGGTAATAGTGACTTCCCCGCCCTCTAGAAAACGGAACAAACGCTTGGCGTGTTCCCTTTCCTGATCAGCCGTCTCGGTGAAAATGGCGGCTATCTTAACATAGCCCTCTTTAGCGGCTATAGAGGAGGCGAAGGTGTAACGATTTCTGGCCTGCGACTCGCCGGCGAAGGCGGTGAGGATATTAACTTCCGTCTTAGTACCTTTTAGAGAAGGCATATTTGACTCCTGGCTTGATTTGGCGCGACCTATAACATAGGTACGCGAAAAAAAATATTAAAGATTAAACTAAAGAACCAATCAGCCTAAAAATAGAGGCCGAGAAATATCGCTCGAAAAAAAATAGCGACCGGTAAGCTAGCCAAAGATAGAGTTGGCTAAAATTTCTCGAGCGAAAATTTATTAAAACTATCTGTTATCCCATAAGAATTTAATTTTTGGACATAAAACAAAGAGGCGATAAAATTAGGGGCCCCTTTTTCCGAACTAATGACCGTATGCTTAAAGTAAAAAACTTTTATTAAGAATAATTAATATTTATTAGTTTAAATATTTATACTACATTATCTACTGGGGCTAAAAAAATAATCAAGCCTTAACTTTAAGAAAATAAAAGCTTAGGCCAATAACTAACACGGCGTTTTACGAGCCTAAAGGGCACAAGTAAGGTACCGAAAATACACCGTCAAAGCGAGTATACCACGTTTGGGTTAAGATTGGCAGTGCTAGTCAATTTTGAATTTTAGCTTTTTTAGATGTTATCACTATATTAAAATATATAAAGATAAAATTTTTAAGACTAAAAAAATAATTAATCAATATTTAGGTTGATACAAAAATAAAAAAATCGTAACCGTTCACCAGGTACTTATTTCACCCCACTTTGCGACCAGAGGCGGATTTCAAGTTGAAATTAAGTTTTACCATTGCGCCTTAAGTTCTTAACAATAGTTCTTTGGAAGTTTCCACTTAGGTTAGCGCTCCAAACCTATCTTTAAACCTTAATTGAAGTTGGAATAGCTAAGCTCTTATAGGGAGCTAAATTGTTGCGGTAAGTGTTGTCCCTTTCAATAGGCTAAGCCCGTACGTTCACGACCAATAAGGCTTGGGAACGGACACAGTAATATTTACTCCTTATACTTAATATATGGTCGAAAAAAAACGTTATCAACCCTTAAAATTATAACATAATCTTAAATACTAACTTTTTTATTTTGCTTTTATAAGGTTTTTTTGCTTCGATCATTTATGGTTAGGGCCTCAACCTTGGTCCAAGGCTCTCGTCCTCCTCCTCGACGTCTGGAGGTCCAGACGTTTGGGTTTGCAGCTTAGGCTTAAGTGAGTCATGGCCTTTCCTGCTGGTAATGGCCCTTTTTTCATCGTTAAAGATCAAAGCTAAAAGCAAGGGATGGCTATACCCTCCGCCATAGTTCCTATTTTTGATTTGCTCTAAGGCGCTATTGGCTAGCTTTTCGT
>JAITQT010000160.1 GCA_031288745.1 Deltaproteobacteria bacterium | reverse complement strand
GAGCTAAGTAGAAACGTTAAAAGAACTAATGTTAAGAACTTAAGGGTATGCTAAAACTTAATTACAACTCGAAAGTCACTACCAGCCGCAACGTGGGGAAAAAAGACTTGGTGAACGGTAACTCAATAAAAAAGCTAAAAATATAATTGTTTAAAAATATTATATTGTGCGCCGTGGAAAGGTGCATTCGCTTAGTGAGGTGAAACTCCTCACCTGGCAACTTTTACTGCTGTTCCAGCCAGTAGCAATCCTATACGATGTGGAGATAACAACATGTTGTGAGCATGGGATGTAAAGTCCTCTTTCAGGAGGGCCGTGAGTGTGTAGGTTATAACGGGAGTGAACGCTGAATAGGCCTCAAAATGTTAGTTGCGAGAGTGACCCACCAATATATTGGGGAAGGCCGCTGTTCGATAGGTAAATTAAAGGTCAACGTCACCGGATATGCAAGAAGTGATAATTGATCGCAGCGCAAAAAGTCCCCTTTATCAATCCTTAAATTTGTAACATAGCAAAATTACTAGTTAATTTTTTAGACTATTTTGATTTTAATAGGTTTTTGCGCTTCGATCATAATTAGCAGATAAAGTCTGTCGAGCCCGCCGGGGTTATGGCGATGGCCTAAACACAAGGGGGCGAATGTGGTACCACGGGAGACCCGCGAAGGTTATGCTTAGAGACGGACGTAAAACCGATTTCCTGCGACAAATAGGCCAGGCCTCTGGGCGGGACTCGGATAGGGTCGTAGTATTTAAGAGAGAGCTAATCACGGTGGCGGGAAGGGCCTTTAACACAGAACAGGTCATGGAAGCGGGAAAGGGTGAAATAGTGGCTATGTCTATTAAGTTGTATAGCCTGATGACTACGGATATGACTATATATCACTGAGAAGATCAGAATTTCTCACGGGATAGGGAGTGTCCCCTTTTCAAGGTCACTGAAAGAAGGCCTATTCGTGTGCGGTGATAAGAAGGCCTTAGTGAGAGCCAGGTGCAGTACCTCCGCACGCCCGGTTTGACAGGGTGTACTGGAAACGGGGCGGAAGCTACCGCGCCAGTGCTATACCCTACTATAAACTGTACGCTCTAAATAAGTGCCCCTCATGGGTAATTTTTCTATCTTTGCAGTGTCCGTTCACTAATGTGAATGATTAAGGGCCAGTTCACAAGGGAGAACGCTGTGGTACCAAGCCTATTGAAAGGGACGACACATCCCGCAACAATATAGTTAATTTGAGGTTCTAGTAATATCGTAACTTACTTGAGCCTCCTTTATCCTGGCGTTCATCGTATTTTCAGCGTTATTGTAAAAGAGTTCTAAGGTCATAAAGGGGTTGACGCTACCTTGGTAATGGCCACCATTTTCGTCGTGCTCTTCATCGGTCAGGTCACGTGCCTGGCAGGTGACCTTAAATTCGTAACGCTCTATTGTAGGCCGGCTTTGACCGGGGAGCACGGGAGGCGAAAGCCTGGTTAGGGTAAATGCGTTACCAAGCGTAAAAGCGGTCTCACCTATAAAGCGTCCGGTATGGGTCAGAAATTGGTAATCAGTCAGAGCGAGTAAATCACCCTGGCTAATATGACTCAAAGGGATCCTCATAAGATCGGAAAAGGCTTGGCTTCCTCCGAAATCGCGAAGACGCTCGTCAATCACCTCTGGGAGATATTTGCCGTCTGAAGGCTCAGGGGCCAGCCCGTTTTGAACAAGTTCAGGACTGCGAGCCCTTTGATCGGTATGGGTGTCGTAGATTATTTCTGGGGGCTGACCTTCTTGTTGAGAGGCTTGGAAGAGAGTAAGATTAGCCCCGCGCTTGAAATCTAAGTTGCAATATCTTATTTCCTGTGCCTGTTGAGCCCCTCTCATGGAAAACATAGCGTTCATATGGTTTTCCAGCTCTTGATTTTCCCTCTCGTTGGTCCTTCGGCTGCCTTGAATGGTACCCTCCCAATTGCGGTCGGTCACTGGTTGAGGAAAAATCTGACCAAACTCATTTTGGGTTAAGATTACCTCACGTCCAAAGCGAAGCTGGCTATGGTCGCCTAGGGGAAGTAGAATCTGATTTTTAAATTGATTTAAACGCTCAATACACCGCTCTTTACCTGCGGTTCCATCCTCTATGGCCTCAGCTTGTCTTAAGGCTTGGTTTATGGCCTTAAAGGCTTTATAGACTTGTTGAGAAGAATTGTCAACCATAGAGTCAAAAATCGTGTTTACGATAGGCTCAAAGGGAAGCGAGCTGCCAATTTCTTCTAATAAAGAGTAGCTGAAGGAAAAAAATTTATCGCTTAGGCCTGGCGGAGTTATCTCTAGGTTATCGACTCCGGCCGCTCTGGCCGCTAACGAGTGGTCGCGGCTAAAGGCACGCCCTAGGCGATCGCCAAGGTTAGCGAAAAATCGTTTAAGGGCACCGAAGAACCCTATGGAGACGTCACCTCTGCGGCCAGTGCCTTTAAGCGATAGGCCACGTTGACCGTGAGGCTCCATTTTAACGTAGATTAATCCTGAGTTGGTAGTCGGTTCATCTTGGGGTAGCTTTTGGAAAAGAACTGACTTGCGCCCGTTAGGTAAGGGCACGTTAAAGATGTCTACCCCACTGGCACCGCACCCGGCTTGGTTTTGGAATTGAGGAAAGTGGCTCGATATTCGCTCGTAAGAATTGGCCAGTTTAAAAAAATGCTCCAAATGCCCTTGACCATCTTCAATTAGTAAGCCGCCTTCTTTAAATGATCTAAGCTCGTTTGGATCTTGACCGGCAGAGGCAGAGGCTTTGGAAGAGGCTAGGGCCTGTAGGTACCACATAACCAAGGCCACTTCGTCTTCGCCTACGGGCTGGGGGCTTTGATTGGGCTGGAATTGCTGATAATGACCATTTTGAATTTGAGCAAAAATGGCCGCTCCCTGCCTAACGTATTTGGCAATGAGCGCTGGCGGAATTTTGCCGTTATTGGGCATCATAGCCACCCGGCCGAGATCTAGCATTAGCGGGGTAAGGTTGGGATTTTGACGCCTAAGGGCATTGGCTCTAAGGTTAGCATCAATGGCCTGTCTTAAATGAGGGGCAGCGTAAACTAAGTGAAAGGGAACTTGGCTAGTTGACCTTGGAGGCGCGGCCGCCGCTGGAGCGGAGGCTAATGGGGCGGCTGGCTCTGGAGCGAGCTGAGCACCGTTTAAGGCTCCTGCGTTGCCTAAGGCTGTGGCTGCAGGAGGCGCGGAGAGGAGAATAGGATTGGGGGCCGGAGGCGCTGGGGCCGGTTCGGAAATGTTTAAGGGAGGCTCGAAACTAAGGGCGGGGCTGGCAGCGTTATTAACAGTTAAGTTACTCATTAGAGATCTCCTTAGACATATTCGATTTTTTTTTTTTGATTAAACGCAAAGAAATTTTGCGCTTGGCAAGTTAACTCTTAAAATTTAAGTGAGCTAAAACAAGTATTGTCTAGAAAAATATTAGCAAACTAGGGGCCAAGCTCGTTTTAATCTTAGGTAAAGGCCACCGAACATACTAAATAGGAGAAATTTAGACTTTTAGGCGATTTAGAGTTTAACCAAAAAAATGAGGGGCAGGATTTGTCGCTAATAAAGTTGGCACCACCTGGATAGAGGTGCCCAAGGGGACCATAAGCGTCTTTAAGGCCTAAGGCCTTAAGATTTAGGTAATTGTAAAGGGCTCTATTGGTTAAAAGATGAGTAATCAGGGAACTTTGACCCCGCAGCCGCTCAGAAAAACCGAAGCTGCGCCAGCAAGCCTTGGTAGAAACTCGATTAAAAAGGCCTCCTCGGCCTCCGGGGTAATTTCTTGGTTTAAATCCTCTTCTGCGAATTGGCTTTTGACCTCTTCGTCAATGGAAGGAGCGACCAAGGGGAAGTCAAGGCGGTAAGAGAGGACTAAATCTTGCCCGTAGAGACCCAAAGCCCCACCGGCCACACCCTCAAAGTAGCGATTGGCCATAAGGGCGTCTTCTAAAAGTTCGGCTTGATTTTCAGCTCCAGAGATATCGCCGGCGTGGACTCTAATGTGGAGGGTTTCTTGCTCTTTGTCCCAATTGAAGGCGAACCAATATGGAGAGGGGTTGAGGGTTAAGGCCCCGTCTTGATTAAGAGCCAGATCCGGTTGACCAAGGCTTTCGCCTAAGGCGGTGATCATGCGATCGACTATTTGGCGGTTAGACATTAATTCTCCTTTATACCATGATAAAGTTAGGATCGGATTGAGCGTGCGCGGCCTCGGCCTCCTTAGTTAAACGCTCGGCCCAATTTTCGGCTAAGATGACGGCGCGGCCAAGCTCGTCAGGTAGTTGTTCTTCCCTAGAGGAGGGTAAGAACCATTGGTGCTCTAAAAAAACAAACCCTAAGGGATCCATGGAGAAAACTCCTCCGTCGGAACCTTGCCGGTTAAAGTCGGCCTCCAATAGCTCTCGAATCAAAATTTCGCGATTAGGGCTACCTTTCGGCGGAAGCGGCCCTACGGGGATCTCGGCCCAAATGCAGCCCAGTTCGCTTAAATAAACTAAATGAACCTTAAGCGAACGTATAATTAACGAGGTCGGTTCATCTGGGGTCAGCTGGAAATCGGAAATCCCCAAAGGCTTAGCCAAAAGGGCGGAAATACGTTTAGCACTCATAAGTTCCTCGCAAAAAGGGATAAAAAAAACCTTCCCTCAGCTTAAGTCGAGGGGTTGTAAAATAATATAAAAAAAATTTGATGCTCCCTTTGGATAGGTAGGTTAGTCTAGCGCCCGAAACAGTTAAAGGCTGGCCAAATAAACCAAAAAAACAATAGGGAGGAAGAAAATAGTCAAACTTTTAGCCGCTTAGGCTAGCTAAGCCCAAGTTTGGGAAAAATTTAAAGGCGCTTGAAAGAAATGAAGATGAAATTCATCGACGTTATTTAGTTTTTTGGCCAGTATCAGTTTATAACTTGTTAGTTGTGAACTTTAAGGGGCCAAACCTAATTTGTTAGAAAAACCCAGACCTCAACAATTTCAGTTTCTTATAGGAGCAATTTCCCCAAATAATATAAATTAAAAAAAATCTTGATATTAACCTCAAGGAGAATCTAAAAAAAACGTATTTAATAGCTTAAGGCTAGATCTGATACTCTAATACAGCTAACTCCTGCCGAGGCAGTGGGTAAGATTAAGGTCTGGTGAATGGTTACCTAGAGATTAAATTGCCGTTTTTTTGTGGTTTTTATTGCAAAAAAGGTGCCAAATCGGAAGGTATCATAAATTAATAGTGATTTAATTTAAGCTAAAAAAATATCATATTTAATTATATTACTGCTATTAGTTAGAGTATTAAATTTAATAAAGGTTGATAATTAAATGATGTAAAAAAGATTTTTTAACAAATCAAGTCTTAGTAGTTGTCGGCGTTTTTTTTTGTGCGCCATTGGGTAAGCTCTATTTGCGCTTGAAAATGATATCACATAAGATAGGCGTAAAACTAAAATTTATTTGCGCAAGTTTAATATAAGTTAAAAATTTTCTAGAAATAAAGCAATTTGATCAATAGTTTTAGCTTAACTATTCTCCTCTGAAGAGGCTTACAAAGGGCCTAAGGCTATACTATAAAAAGCTGCATTAATTTTTTTTAAGTAGCTGAAGTATAATATATTATTATAGCAGCTAAGCAATGGTCTAGTCAAGGAAATATGTAATTAAGACGAAAAAAAAGAGTAAAATTTCTTTGATACTTAAATTAGGTCAAAAAAGTAGTTATTAAAGGCTATGGAATAGGGATAAATCGAGGCTAAAAATAAATATTCATGGGTATCTGGGTGACTGAAACTTTTGAAGATATTTCCAGTTAACAGGAACATCCTTATTCAGTAAGCTTTTGGCATGGAAAATTATCCTATGAATCAAGTCGGCTTTGAGCGAAGGTTCTCGGATGAAACCAAATGTTTCGAATACCTGGACAAAATGCGCTGGCCCGATGGGCCTCGCTGCTCCAAATGTGGAGGGGAAAACTTCTGGCATTACAGCAAAGTCCTGAAATGTACCAAATGCCGAAAAAACCTATCCATTCTGGCCGGAACCGTGTTCCAAGACACTCATCTGCCACTGACGCTCGTGATAACAGATGGTTTGCGAGGTTATAACAAACTCAACGGAGCCGGCTTCAAACATGAAGTGCGGAAGATGAACAAGGACAAAAACGCCCTGCCCCATATCCATACCGTCATATCCCTGCTCAAAAGGTGGCTCTTAGGTACTTATCAAGGGGCGGTTAAACCTGACTACTTGGATTACTACCTAGAGTAGTTCACGTTCCGATTCAACCGAAGGAAATCGAAAGAAGGCGGGAAGTTGTTTTACTGGCTTGTAAGGCAGGCGGTGGCAACTCCGCCGGTCACTTATGAGGACGTTAAGCGCGTCAAGCTGGCTGGGCAGGCTCTAGTCATAATTAGTCGCCACTAAAAAAGGATAACACCAT
>JAITQT010000118.1 GCA_031288745.1 Deltaproteobacteria bacterium | reverse complement strand
AGAACTTGAGTGTCTCGGACATAGTGCCCGAGAGGGCGTCCAACAGCTTCTGCCTCGGAGTTTTCAGACGCCAATCAAGCTCGCACTCTATACTTTTGATGATATCTTTCGGACAGTCTTCAGCCAGCAGCTCGCTAACAATGACCAGGCCGGTCTTTCCGAAGACATCGGTGACGAGCTGGGATACGTTGAACCCGCCTAAGACGAGAGCCCTTTCGAACCTGTTCTTAAGTCGGGCCCTTTCCTTCATGAAGTCCTGCCGCATACGGGCCAACTCCCGTACCTCTTCGTACTCCTTGGGAAGGATCCTACTGTGGCGGATGAGGTCGAACCTGGCGATGTTAGCCAGCCATCTGGAATCCCCGAGATCGGTCTGGCACCCCGGAACATTCTTGATTTCGTGGGGTTGCCCACTACCACGTTCAAACCAGCTTCGCTGAGCCGGTAGTACGTCTCCGCCCAGTAGATGCCAGTGCTCTCCATGAGCACCATTTCGACCTTACTTTCGAGCAGCTACTAATTCATCTCGTCGATGTCCTTTTTCAGGGTCCTGAACTTTTTGGTCACGGTACCACCAGGAACATCATCAAGCCCGACTATGGTCGCGACTGCGGTTTCTTTGTGAACGTCTAGGCCAGCGGCGATTTCGTGTACGACACTCATGTCGTAAAGTTTAGTAATGGCGTTCTCCATCGCCTTGTTGCTGGTTAATCTACCTACGGCCGCAGCTGTTTTCTTTTTGGCCTTCGCCACCCTGCTTGCCTTTCGCCTAGATTTACTCCTAAAATTAAAATTATAAATGGAGGCGGGTTACCATTCCTTAGATCGTACGCTACTGGCGATGGCTTGGCGCTCATGTCAGCGCGCTGCTGATTCTTACTCGGGCAATTTTCTCGGTTCGCAAGCCGGGAAGACGCTACATGTCGGGGTTCGCAAGGGAACAAGGGCAACAAGTTTAAGTACGGGCTTTGAGGTGTCGGTAAGTACTTCGTGCTCTTTTCCGCCTCCAATCATGATAATACTTTCTTATTAACCACAATCTCAACTACTAAATATGGGGGTAAACCAGGGTTTCATTGGTCGGGGCGGGCGGTGCCACCAATTGAGGAGTTTAAGGGTGAATAGGTCACCAAAGGGGCCATCTGGGCCTTCAGCAGTTTTAACATTAAAACGTTTAAAGGCTTGATTACTACCTCCCATAACACTTGAAGTCACTTAAGAGGGGCGACGGGTAAGAGTGGGCTTATGTAATATTTTAAGACTAAAGAATTAGGACGCCATGCTTTAGTGGCTAAACCCAGGGGTTTCCTGGCGAGAAAGAAGGTGAGAAAGATGATGAAAAAACATTGCTTTGAGAAAAGTAAAATTTATTTGGCCCTATTGGTGGCCTTAGCTATCTTTTCCGGAGGTTTAGCCTTTGCTCAAAACGAGGGGCCGAAAAATGATCCTCCGATTCAAAATCAGCCTCGAGACAGGGGTGATCGCGATGATAGAAGAGACGATAGAAGATTAGACAGAGATTGGGGCGACTGGGGGGATACTAGGGACTCTTACGATCCCGATGGAAGATCTGATAGTAAAAATAGAGGCCACCGCCCCTCCCCAATGACCGAAGAACAGAAGGCTAAGTGGGATAAGATTTGGGCTGCTCGCCATGATAAAATTGCTTCCCTTCGAAACGATTTAATAGATCAAAGGCTAATTTACAGGGCTATCGTCAACAACCAAACGGCCACGCTAACAGACATTAAAGGCGTCGTGGCCGAACTTAGGCGCGTTAGGGACGCTTTAACTAACGAATATAAAGCCTTGAAGGCTGATCTGGATAAAGAGGGTCTCTCGCAATATTTTAACCCCTATCGTAGCCATAGGCTGCATAGAGGATTTGGTTTGGGCCATGGTTTTGGAGGCTCTTGTGGCCAATGCTTTACAAGACCTGGCTTTAAAGGGCACGGTTTTAAAGGCCATAGCCAAAAGATAGACCGGGGCGCGGACAGCGGACATTGGGCCGAAGGGGGTGGCTTTGATCTTTTTGACGATGTAGTCTACAACGATTCCGATGTCTAAAAAAGTTGTTAACTGCCCCTCTCTAAAGGGAGAGGCTTGAAAAATCTTTGGAAGACCAAGGTAAATTTAGTTAAGTCTGCTACGTTGTTATCAGCCTGAAAGTCGGATAATCTGTACTCAAAATGGTTTTACCACGTTCACATCTGGCAAAAACCTAAAAATCCTTTGATTTTTTTTCTTGCTTTTAATTGAGTATATATTATAATAATATGTACTCAATTAGGAGTTGATTGATATGCGCACAAAAGCATCTCAAGAGATCAAAACCCGTATTATCCACAACACCCAAAAGAACGGTGATATATATTTAGCAGAAATCGCCAATGAGGAGATTATGATATATGAACAATAATATCCGTAATATTGATATTTTATCATATATAATTAAATATTGTACAGCTAGATTTTTTTTTGCGAAAATTCTATATCCTCTTTAGCTCAACTAAAATCAAAAAAAAAGAATAATATCATGTATTATTATAATTTATCTCTATTGATATATATAACAATAGATAATAAAATTAGATAAAAAAACAAAGTGAAGATCTTAAAATTTCTAAAAATTTTGGCTCTATTTTTTTATTATTGATTTTTCTCCCACAGCTCTATCTTGGTTAGACTTTCTCTAGCTGCAGAAAAAAATGCTTCCCGTAAGGGCAGCTGGTCGGCTAGGCCATCGGCAACTTTTAAAATCGTCTTAGTCAGCTCTAAGGTTGAAAGGCCCCCTTTTGAGGGCCTATAGTGGCTTAGAAGGTTTTGGTTAAGTTCTCCTTGAGTTTTAGGGTTAAGTATGGCCGCTTGGGCTTCTTCGATAGCTAAAGCCAGCTTAGTTTCATCGTCAAGGGCGGTATTGGTGATAGAGAGCAACCTTAGGCCAAGAGCACTTGGCTCGGTGCGGTAGATGGAAAAGGAGGCGGGGGGACTGTTTGGTTCGTTAATAAAAGTTAGGCTGCGATTTAAAATAATGTTAGCCGCTTGGGCCGCTATGTCTACTGGAGGGAGGGCTGGGCAGAGGCGTTTGGGGCAGGGGTTAGTTTCAACGCAAGGAGAGCAATCGCATTTACCCTGAACTGATAGGGCCTTTAGAGAGTAGGGGCCGGTTTCGAAGGCGTATGCCGGTCCCCCGAAGAGGGCCGCTATCGGGGTCCCTAGTGCGGCGGCAAGGTGGGTTACGCCTGTATCAACGGCCACTAATAAATCAAGAGAGCCAAGGACGGCCCCTAAATCGCTTAGGCTCGTTTGGCCGCATAAATTAAGGGTCTGATCAATTTTAGGACCTTTTAGGTCTAAAAAATGCTTGGCTAAGCTCTTTTCAGCTCTCCCACCCAATAAGATAATCTCAATTGGACTTAATTGAGAGGCCAATTGTCTAAAGTGCTCGATCGGCCAGCGGCGTAGCTTATGGCCGCAGCCTAATTGAAAGCCTATCTTGGGCGCGGCCCTCTTTGCTTCAGAGCTGGAAAGGTCTCGGCCTATATTTTT
The DNA here is from genome assembly GCA_031288745.1 of Deltaproteobacteria bacterium. Taxonomy (GTDB): domain Bacteria; phylum Desulfobacterota; class Desulfarculia; order Adiutricales; family Adiutricaceae; genus JAITQT01. The sequence goes on along the minus strand of JAITQT010000118.1, from coordinate 2,378 downwards.
TGGCCAGACTAGTTCGCGGCTAGCTTGGGCCCCTTTGGGGCTAAGTAACCTCCACATATCAACTAGGTTTAGACGCCCTAGGCGGCGGTTAACTTGCATGACCGCCTGGACCAGTTTTTGAGCTAAAGGTAGGATTATCTTTTCGCCATCTTGGCGAGGTCCTAAGATTTGTCGAGGCCTTAGTTTTGGTCCAAAGTTTAGGGCCGCCGGGGCACTAGAAAGGTTAACTAGTAAATCTGGGCTACCTTCTAAATTTTTAGAGCGGCCCTCTCTAAATTCCTCTTCGGTTAGTAAAATTGCCCTATCAACCAAGTTGGTTAATTGGGCCGCCTCGGCTACCTCCCCTCTTAAAGCGATTAATACGATTTCTTCTTTGAGATAGTCTTTTCTTAATTCAGATAAAAAGGGAGTTGATTGGATAAAATCGCCAAGTTTAAAGGGGGCCATAACTAAGATAGTCATGGGCCAGCCCTCGTGACGAGTTCGACCATGGCCTTTAAGCGGTGGCAATAGAGATGCTCGCTTAAGAGGCGTCGGCGGGCCCTTTGAACTATTTTTTCCCTCTCCAAGGGGCGCTTTAGATACCAAGAGGCCTTTTCGGCAGCTTCATTGGGGTTATCGTAGCAGACTACCTCCTTTTCAGGCTCGAAGAGTTCGGTTAGTTGCTCGCGTTTATCTGTTAATAAAAAACCCCCGGCCCCAGGAACATCGAAGACCCTCTGATTGAGCCCGCTTTTCATCTGGGCGCTAGTAATATTTAAGTTGACCTCACTTTGACGGTAAAATGAGGCTAGTTCTCGGTAATAATCGAGCTGGCCGCAAATGGCCGCGCCGTCTAAGAGAGAGGCCCAGTTCTCGTCTCCGGCCACCGTTAGATCCTTAGCCGGGAGGGCCCTAAGGACCTTAAGCCGCCAAGAGCGGCTGGCTCTCCATAAAATGAGAGCCGAAAGGGCCGCCTCTTGCTCGGGGTTAAGATTGAGTTTTTGGGCCAGAGGAGCGGCAAGATTATCGGCGGTTAGATCTGAAATGAGCAAAAATTTTTCAGCTTCGAGATCAATTTGGCTAAGAAATTGTAAATCAAGCCCGGCCATGGCCAAATACTTTTGGCTGGCCGCTTTCAAACTATCTCCGGCAAAGGCGATTTTTCTTAGGGCTAGATTTGGGCCAGCTTTAGGGGAGAAAAAAGTCTCGTCAGTAGCGAGCGGAAGGTAAAAAACATGCTCAAAGCCAAAGTTTTTTAAAGTTTCAAGATAGCTTTTATCCCAGCTAAAGGCGAAAAGTCCTTTTGTTCCTATTTTTTGGGCCCCGTTTAAAATGACTGCTGGGCTATCGACAAACCAGGAGGCTGCAGCTAAGCCCAGCCGCTCTAAGGCATCTGATAGGAGCCCTTGGGCGTCGAAGCCTAAATGGTTGATAGTAACTATAATCGAGGGCCTAAAATCCTTTATTTGCCTAAATAATCTCTTATAATCCTCTCCGTCCGATACCTCTCCACAGCGTCCTTGCCAAACCTCCATTGGGTAGCCTAGCTGGGTCGCCGCGCTTTGAAGCTCTCTAGTTAGAAAATAGCCAGTATCAAAAAATAGGACTCTTGTTTTGGCGCTTAAAGCCGCCGAGGCGTTTTTTGGAGTCTCTAATCGGTCATTGTTTTTAGATTCAATTTGGGGGTAGAGTTCTCTATCTAACCTAAGGTTAACCGTCCTCGCCAAAATAGTCTTGGGGGCCTTTTTAGGTAGGCTCTTGGTTTTACCAATTAGAAAATTAAAGCCCGAGCGCTTAAAAATTTTAGTTAAGTCTCTGGCCGCTAAGGCTGCAGCCGCTAATTCGATTCGAGCCTCAATTAACCATATCGGGCTTTTAGGAGAAAGCTTTTCGCTTAGCTCTTCTAGATGATAGCCAAGGCCAAGGCCTAACACGGTCACTCCGGAAGTGAGTCCCGATGGGTTAAGGCTTAAAAATCTCTCGGCTAAGGTCTTTTCTTCATTTTCAGGGTTATAGGCCGAAGTGATCCGCAAGAGGGTCTTATCTTCTTTTAGGCTTAGATAAGCTACCCCTTTGGCGCTTAGGCTTAAAACTGCCCTTACTTGACTATTGGGAGCGCTAAAATAAAAACCCTCCTCGTCCTCTAAAGGCTTGGGGCTTAGAGGAGAAAGGAGTTTATAGGCCTCCGGGCATCTATGATTAAGGGCGGCCAGGTTATGGTCAAACCAAGAGCGCATTGGTGGGGCTTTGTTTTTCCTCATTAAAGATATTTTTTTGGCTCTCCTTACTCCTTAGAGAAAGGTCAAAGACTCTTAGCCATTCGTTAGCGATTACCTTCCAGTCGTAACCGGCCCGGATAATGTTTTTGGCCTGGTTAGCTAGATCTTCTGTTCTTT
>JAITQT010000095.1 GCA_031288745.1 Deltaproteobacteria bacterium | reverse complement strand
AGCGCTCTAACTCCCTGGTGGAGGCGCTCTGATCTAAGTTGCGAGGCGTTAAGGGCCCGAGAAAGCTTCTCGACGGTCAAGGCGCTTTTGTTTAATCTTTCTTGGCCTTCATCATTATTTTTACTTAATTGATCGAACTCTTCTTTTAAGGCATCTCGCTCGGCCATGGCTTCGCCCAAGACCCTATCGCGGCTCTCTAAAAGTTCTAAGTAATCTATCTCTTTGGCCGCCGCAGCTACTCTTATGCCCGCTTGCTTAGCTAAGGCCTGCTGGCGCTCGTCGTTTAGGCGTTTTTCAATAGAACTTTCCGCGGCCGTCAACTGGGCTTGCCCACGCCAGAGGCACAGGGCCATAACATTTATTAGCGGCCGTAAATCCTCATCCATCTCCTTTTTAAGTTTATCAAGCTCTTCATTAAGTCCCTGAGCTTTTTCTTTATGACTTTGGGCTTCTTCTTTAGCCAAGGATAGCTCTTGGTTAAAGTTATCTAAGCGCTGATTGGCATCTTCTTTTAACTTATCTATCTCTTCTTTTAGGCTATCTCTTAAACTTTCTAACGATTTAGCCCTAAGCCTATTTTCTCCCAATTGGGCTAATAAAGCCTGTCGCTTAGTGGCTAAAGTGACTAAAGCCCGCTTGTGGCGATCAAGACCGTGCTTTAGGCGCTCGCCTTCAGCTTGGCTCTCCACCAGAGAACGGCCCCTTGCCCTCCAGCTAGCCTTTAAAGCGTTGTGGACCATAATCATTCTATCTAGCTGGGTTCTTACGGCTGAGACTACTTCGGAGAGCTGAGCGCGGGCTTTATCAACGCTTATAAGCTCTTCTTTTCTATCAATAAGCTCGGCTTTAAGGGCGGCTTCGGAGCTATTAAGGCCCTCAATGCGGGCGGCTAACTGGCTTAACCTTTCTTGTTCTTTGCTCTTTTCCTCATTTAATAGCTTAATATCGTCTTTAAGCTTTAAAACCAACGCTTCCAATTCTTCTTTACGGTGCTGGTAGAGTTGAGCCTCCTCGCGGCTAACTTGCTCGCGCTCGGCTAGTTCGTCGAATCGCTTTTTAAACTCTATTAGCTCGTTTCTAGATTCTTTTAAAAGTTTAGCTAAATCTAGGCCCCTAGCTTTAAACTCGACTTGCTCTTGACGAATATTATCTATCTGACTCAAAAGACTGTCACGGTCAACCTCGGTTTTTTTAAGATCCTCTTTAACCCTCTGAGCTTGCTTTAAGGCTGCCAGCTTTTGGTGAGCAGCTTCAACTAAGGCTTCTCTGGCGTCAACTAACTCTTCGACTAGGCGATCGCGCTCTAATGATACTGCCTTAATTTGAAGGGTAAGTCGCTCGTTAGAGCCTAAGAGGGCGGCGGGAGAGGCTAAATTAAGGGGCGTAACTAAGGAAGATTCAACCGTCTGAGCTTGTTCTTGTTGGGCTTGGCTAAGATGAGTCTCAGACGCCAAGGCCGCCGGGTGCGCCTTTGAGGGATCGATAGGGCGAGGCTCAAAATTTTCGCTCGGATCGTAATTTTCACGAGATTCAAATTTAAGGTTATTTAAGGGTTCTTCTGGAAATAAAGGCTCTTTCTCTATATCGTTAGGCGCGTGGCCATTGGTGGAAGCCCAATCGGGGAGAGGCAGGTCGAGTTCAGAGTCGTTATCCTGATTTGTCTCTAAAGTAAGAGAGGCTAATTCGTTAAGGGGAGCGATTTCTAAAACTTCGAAAGAACTCTTAGGTAAGTTTGGTTCATCTAAGATCGCTTGATCATCTTTCTCAGTAAGGCTTAAATTTTTTTCTTGAGTTTTAACTTGATATTGGTCTAAATTTTGAGTTTGCTCTAAAGTTTTAGTTTGTTCTTGGCTAAAATCAGCGCTTAACGCTGGGACTAATGGACGACGAGCCAAAATCTTTAGGGCTTGAGAGTATTTTTGGCTTAGACTTTCTAAGCTAGCCCGCAGATTCGAATTTTCCTCCCTTCGACTTTCCAAATCCCGAGTTAAACGCTCTCCGTCATTCTTAAGTAAATTAAGTTCGCTATTGATGCTCTCTATTCGGCGACGATTTCCGATTAAGGCCGTTAGATTCTTAAGTCTGCGTTTAGCACTAGCTAAAGAAAGATTAAAACGCCTAGAGCCGTCTTTGGCTTCCATAGCCGCTTTAGCCGCAGCCCTAACTTGACAAGTGCTCGAAACCCTACCGGAGAGGCGATTTAAAGAGCCCTGGGTCTCTTCGATTAAGGCCTGGGCCCGGCCCAAATTTACAGCGGAGTAGAGAAAAACGGAATTTAAAAATTGAGGCCGCCCCACTAAAGAAGGAAGATAAAACCAACATCTAGCTAAATCGCGCCTACGACCGAGGGTCGAGCGATAGAGTGACTCTAAACGTTCAGTCAGGAGTTCAGCCCTCTCTCGTTTATGATTGTTCTGAGGACCAGATAAGGCTAACTCTAAAGCCTCTAAGGCTTTTAAATTGTTCTCTGTCTCTTTCAAACTTAGGTCCAAAGATTCGGTTAGCTCTTTATTAAGGCTATCAAATTCCGCAAACCTTACGTTTAGTTTATCCAGAGCCTCATCCCAGCGCTCCAAAAGGCCTTCTGAGCGGCTGGCCGCAGCTGAGAGAGATTCGAGTTCTTCATTAAAATCTTTTAGCTCCGCAAGCCACTTAAGCCTTCGCTTAACCAATTGGCTGTGATTAGATAGGCTTTGGCGCAGTTTGGTGGACAAGGCTGTTAACGATTGACCTGAGGCAAAATTTACCTTATCTGGGTCTCTAAGCTCTTCTAGCGGGGTCAAGGCTATCTCGGAAGCCCCGGCTAGATTTTTAGCCTCCTCAAAGAGGGTTTTACTTTCTTCAAACCAAAGCTGGCACTGTTCTTTAAAGATGGGAGAGAGCTGCCTAGCTCTTAAGAGGCATTTTTTTAGGTTTAATAGCTCGGCCCGAACGCTAGCCCGCCTGCGCGGGTCGGTAGCTGCAGCCCTCTCGCAAGCGGCCAAGGCCTCATTTACGGCCTTAAGGGCCGCTTCGATGGAGTCGAGTCCTCCGGGGAGGGTTTCTAAGGGGCTAGGAGGAGGGGGGTCATTTGGGTTTATGGCTGAGGAAAAGTAGTCTTTTAAGTTCTCTGCCCCCAGGACTCTAGCCATCTCTTTCGAGAGCGAGGGCTCGGGGGCTACGGGCGGGGCTTTAAATAAAATTGGGGGAGCGGAGAAGTTGGCTAAATTTTTCCCAATCTCTCGAGCCAGGGCCACGATCCTTAAAAGATCGAGCCGACCGCGCCCGGTCATAAAGGTCGAGAACTCGCCGCTTAAATCGCTATCCGACAAAAACCAAGCGTCCCCACCTCGTCTGGACAACCAGTCGGGTGAGCTAGTAACGGCGGAATTGGTCGTGGAAATCTTCAAACGGCTGTCCCTGGGTTAAAGACGAGGGAGGGAGATTGCCTACGTAGCCTCAAAGGATTAAAATACTTAATGAGGCTCGAGGGCAGGCGGTAATTGGATGCCCAAAAAAGGTCCTCGGCCCAGCTATATTAGCACAAATTAAAACCACACGAAAGTCAATTTTTGGGAATCATGGTAATAGATTACCTTGGATCAAGCATTAGTCCGTGACCTTGGATTTTATCTGACTAAGACTTGCCATTACTCTGATTACGCGATAAATTGGACCATTAGGATTTAAATTAACCCTCCGCCAATATCTTGAATTGATGATTTTATTAATTACATTACATTATTGTTACCCAATATCTAGAAAGAATTTTTTTTTAGACACTATGAAAAAATTTTTCCTAAAGATTTAAAATTTAAGTCCGCTCAGGCCTCTCAGGATCAAACAAATTGATCCTAAAAATAGGGTGAACGGACATAATGGAGAAAATATATTTTGCTTTTAACTATAATTTGTAACGACAAACCTCCAATTACATTTCAAGCTAGCCTAGGACAAAGCCTTCTAGAGGCCCTGGAAAAATCAGGTGCCCCCCTAGACGCCCCTTGCGGGGGCCAAGGCCTGTGCGGCAAGTGCCGAGTGGAAGTCGAGGGCTCTTGTTCAGAGAGGCTAGAAAGCGAAAAAAAATTTTCGCTCCCTCCGGGGACACGTTTAGCTTGCCAAACTACAATCACTGGCCCACTCACGGCCAGATATTATATTAAGAGCGGCTTTAAGAGTATTAAAAGCCTAGAACTAAACCTTCCTCCAAACACCTCGCCGAGTTTAAAATATATTGATGCGCCAATTCTTGATCGCTATGAGCAAAGGCCTTTAATTGAAGTTCTCTCTCTTAAGGCCGACAGCCTCTCCGCCCTTATAGCCACAGCCGAGGTGCAAGCTACGGGTGCCCCGGCTAAAGCGCTAGTTTGGCAAGATAGGCTCTTAAACGTTTGGCCAAAAGAAAAGGCCCCAAAAGAGATTTTAGGCCTAGCCTTCGATTTAGGGACCACCGGCTTAGCCTTAGCCGTAATAGATTTAAATAGCGGTCGCCTTAAATCGACTCAAAGCTCCTTAAACCCCCAAGCGGCTACTGGGGCTGACGTCATAAGCCGAATTACTTATGCCTCAATCTCCAAAGAAAACCTTAAGGTCATTCAAGAGTTAGCTATCAAGGGCTTTCGAGAGCTACTAGAAATATCTCTGCCAATGGAGAGTAGAAAACAGGTGGGGGCAGTGACGGTTAGCGGCAACACCACTATGCTCCACCTTCTAGCCGGCCTTAATCCCGCTAGCCTGGCCCAAGCCCCCTATCGCCCTATCTTTTTAAACTCCATAGACATAAGCCAGTTAAACGAGGCCATGGGGCTTAACCCCTGGGCTAAAGTCTTAACTTTACCCTCCATGTCTTCTTTCGTGGGAGGCGATATCGCTAGCGGCCTTTTGGCCACAGATTTAGAAAAAAGACCTGGGGCTACGCTTTTTATTGATATTGGCACTAACGGAGAAATTGTTCTCTCCCGCCAAGGCCAATTGGTGGCGACTTCCTGCGCCGCTGGCCCGGCCTTGGAGGGCATGAACATTACTTGCGGCTTAAGAGCCGTAACCGGTGCCGTCGATTCTTTTAGGTTAAGAGAGAATATGGAGGGAGAATTTACCACCATAGGCGGAGGCACGGCCTTAGGGCTGTGCGGTAGCGGCCTTTTAGACTTAGTCTCCGAACTAGTTAAAGGGTCAATTATAAACCCATCTGGACGCCTCATTAACCCTTCGGCCAACCCCCCCAACCGCTACTATTTGACTCCAGAGGTTTACTTAAGCCAAAAAGACGTACGCCAAGTTCAGCTCTGTAAAGGGGCCGTGGCTGCGGCCGTGGAACTTTTACTTAAAAAGATGAATCTAGAAGCTAAAGAACTAGACGAAGTGGTAGTGGCCGGCTCTTTCGGCTATCATCTTAAACCCGAGAGCCTAAAAGGCGTAGGGCTTATCCCACTCGACTATCAAGGGCCGGTTACTTTCGTCGGCAACTCTTCTTTAGCAGGGGCGGCCAGAGCTCTTTTAGATAGCACCACCTTTGAACAATTAGAGAGAGTGGCCCGCAAGACCCAAGTTATAGAGCTTAGCTTTGATAGTGACTTTCAAGACGCCTTTGTGCGGCATTTAAACTTTTAATATTTGAGAATATTAAAGATAAAAAAAACTTAGATAAGCTTATTAGCGAGAAGGTTCAGTTGTTTGATAATTTGGTGCCAATAGGCGGGGCAACATTTACAACCGAAGAGGTCAAAAAATAAAGGCCTAAAATGGAAAATCATTTCGTTCTTTAGTATAGCATTGGGCTTAATGGCTGAAAGCATTGTATAGAGATTAGGCGACTCATCTTCTCGATTAACTAAACCAGAGAGAAATTTAAGCGAATGGCATTTTCACCAATAAATTATTAAAGTTAGGAGCGAATCAGGTACTCTTAAAATTTAGACTTAAATTTTTTTTTATCAAAAAAATACTTAAATAGGGAAGGGTCGCCCCTCCCCCTCCGAACCGTGCCAGCGGCTCTCCTGTTAATGAGGTCTACTGTAAGACTAGCGCTCTCCCTAGGGTAGGTTATAGCCGCTAAAACTAGCTTCGGAATTCGTTAAATTTCCTGCGCCCTTTGACATTTATCGTGATTAACATTATAAGCGTGAGGTTAAAATTAAAGATCTATTTTCCTTCTTTAACGCCGTTACCAGCGCGACCAGCATGAAAGGCATCCAAACTTCACTTCAGCATTACCCCTTCTGACCTTAATTTAGCATTTCGCGCCTTAAGGCCTGATTTGCTCCATAAACCCTTCTCATTCATCTCCCAACCCTCCTTCCTTAAACCTGGTTTATGCTAACCAGGCCTCTTGCCAATCCATTAGTCGGTATTTCGGTACTATGAGGGAGCTAAATCCCCGCCAGCTCTCATTACCAGACGGGAACTCCCAGCTTATCTCGCCTTACCTTTCGAACATTCCACCCTCAATCACCACATAACGACCATCTTCGCCTGTCAGTTCTTAGGGCTAAATGCAAAACTGTTCGGTTAATGTTGATCGAAGCGCAAAAACCTCTTAAATGCAAAATAGTCTAACAAATTGACTAGTAATAAGGACAAGTTACAAATTTAAGGACTGATAAAGGGGACTTTTTGCGCTTCGATCAATGTTGATTTTTAACAAATTTGTTAGAGATTAACAGACGAATAAATTGGCTTAACCGCCTTGCTAGCCTAAGGTCACAGAATGCACAGCCAGAATTTTTTCAAGCCATAGGGCTAGTAAATTAGCCTGGGAATTAAGGGCAAACCTTTTGATTTCCATTCAT
>JAITQT010000088.1 GCA_031288745.1 Deltaproteobacteria bacterium | reverse complement strand
AAAGGCATTCCAGTTGCTAGATGAGAAGGTACCAGTGTACCCATAGGAAAAAATAATTTTTTTTATAACTATTGAAAATTACGTCCTTTTTTTTTCTTACCCAAGGAACTTCGGTCTAGCCGCTAAGCGCTCTTATCGTGCTTCGGGAGAATAGCGTATCTCTTTGGCCGACTGCTCTAGAGCATCCACTTCGGCTAGGGTTTTCTTTAATTCTCGGTTGTAAGAGGCCACGTCGGGCTTATGACGATTTTCACCTCGGCGGTAATCAACCGGACGGTTTACCGGCCGGCCGTTTTCATAAGATTGAACGGTCCGAACCGAACCATCGTCATAAAAACGATACAAAAGACCCGATATCTCTCCGTTGACGTAGGGGGTCTCGCTCTCTGGACGACCATGGTCGTCGAAACGGAGGAAGATTCCGTTAGGCAAATTATCTCGCATGTACCCTATCTCCAAAAGGCTTTGCTCTTGAAACTCGCTTTCGGGCTCAGTGAAGATTAGTTGCAAGCCCTCAGCCCGCCCCTCTATATAATTTTGACTCTTTCTAATCTGCCCTCGGCTATTAAAGGTTAACATTAAGCCTTGTAGGCGACCGCCTAGGTACTGACCGAGGAAGTTAAGGGCCTCTGGGCTAGCGCGGCCAAAGACCAACCCGGTCACCGGATAATTATTAGCTTTAAGGCATGAATCAGGTGGTTGCCCCGAGCAACGCAAAAAGTATAAGTCAAAGGCCTGGGTTCCGTTTTCAAGGACCACGACGTCGTTTGCGCCGCTCTGAGCCCTGCGGCCTAAAGATGAGGGACTCTTAGAAATCCAAAGTTCGGTCTCTTCGTTTGGGGCCGCAGCCCTCGGGAGCCACAGTTTATTAAGGGCTAAGCCTTGACCGAAGCTCAAGGTGGCAAATAAAACGGAGATAAAGCTAATTAACGCTAAAAGAGAAACATCTTTATGCGTTTTAGCTAATAAAGGTTTTTTAGGCGGCTGACTTTGATTATAGAGATTGAGGCGTTGCTCGTCATTTAGCGGCGAGCCCGAAGAATCGGAAGTCTCCAACTTTTTGGCAGCCAAAGCAGCTGTTTTTACTTTTTTTGAGAAGTTATTTATACAAAATAGCCGGCCTAAGCCAAAGGCCAAAGGAATTGATAAGCCCACGATTAAGGCCGAGAGATAAACTATTTTTAGAGAGAGGCAAATAGCCAACAAGGAGGCCACTAATATAGTGATCGCTAAAGGGATAAAACTTAATCTCTTTTTCTTAATCCGCTCAACGTCCACGGGAAACTCATCGGCGATATAGAGAGTGGCGTCGGCACCGTCGGCCCAAAGGTTATATTGTTTACCTCGATATAAAAAAATTGAGTGCCCCAAGGGCAAAAACCCAGCCTGAGGGGGCAGTTCGAAGGTGACCTCGACATCAAAATGCCAATCGCGCTGACGATCGCCTTGAGCGTGCTTACGACAGGCCTCGACGGCCTCTTTAGTCTCGACAAACTCGGTTATATACTTTTCTGCTTCCTGAACGTTTGAAGTTAAATCGCCGGACTCAAAACCAGCGAGAAGATAGGGGCTAAAAGATTGAAGAGTATCGACGGGAAAACTCGATTCTAACATAGAGGCTACGGGGACGGGAATATTTTGCGCGGGAACGTAGAGGCGAGAGAAGCGATCTGAGGCCTGCCCGTTAACCGGCCGCCAATCGGTCACCGTTCTAAACTTAGTCACCTTAACCTGCTTAACGGTGCCCCTTTGGTCGGCCTTGGAAACGTAATCCGTGTAAGGCTCTTGACGATCAAAACCAAATGAAGCCGTCCAATTACATTTAAAAGAGCCTTTGCCAAGCCAGCAGGGTACGAAAAATAGGCTCAAAGTTTCAAAATGACTGTTGGATAAAAAATCGTCGGGCACGTTTTCGCACTCGGCCATTTTTTGATGGCACAAAGAGCGTAACGTAGCCGCATCAATGCGCATGGGGCTAACGAATTGGTATTCTATGGCTTCGACCGGTTTGCTTTCAACTAAAGAAACTTCAGAGCCGCAATAAGGACAAACTAGATTGTCACGACCCTGAACAACCTCGAGATCGGCCCCGCAACTTGGGCAACCAATGTGGGACAAAGATTCCATCTAACCCTCTAAAAAACCAAAATCTAAACTCTAACGAAAATATTTTTTAACAATAAATTACTAAACAAAACTATTGAAGTACTCAAAATCCGCCTCTTTTGGCTTCTAACACGTCCATTTTTCGATTCTTAGCAATGACCAAGAGTTCCTCGGCCAAGCCAAAGGGATCTTCGCTCCTATCCGAGGGCGTCTGACCGGAGGGGGAACTTAAGAGGCGATCGAGTTCGGTAAGCTTAAAACCTATGACTTCATCAATGGGAGAGGAACTATTACGATCGAAATACTTGATTTCTTCCTCAATATTAGTTAAAAGATGCCTCAAAGAAGAGTCCAAACCAGGCCGCCTAGAGAGTGTTTCGGCTTGTCTTTTTAGGGCGATAACCGCTAGCATATTTTGGTTAGCTTCTTTATCAAGTAAGTTCTTATTTTTAAAAAAAACATAAATTATAACTTCGTAGACTGTCAAGGCCCCAAACCAGACCGCTTGAAAAAAGAGAAGAGAGCCCAACCCCTCGTCGAAACCAAACAAATAGAAAAAGGCCGTGGTCAGAGAAACAACGAGATAGATTAACAAACCACCATAGGTATAAGCGCGTAAAGCGATGTTTGAATTTAGAGTCACTTCTAAGGCCGAGGCCACAATGCTAACTAAAAAGAAAGAAAAGAGCCAAAAGAGCAAAGAGACCAATTGAACCTGGGTCGGACGATTAATAATGATTATGAAAGACAATACAGAGACTATGGTCCAGACCAAATCAATGGCAATGATAGCCTTAAGGCGGTTGTTGAAGGGTATCATATATTTATATCCTTAACTGAGCTTCAGGTTTAAAATTTATTGATCCTAAAGAATCTTAGAGACTCTTAAATTTAAAGATATACTCAAAGAAGCTTTCAAAGCTTAAGGCCGCAACCAGAGCAAAATTTATCGGCCCGGTAAGCGTCTTTACCGCATTGAGGACATTGTTTAACTAAAGAACCACCACAATGAGGACAAAACTTAGCCCCGGCCTGGACGCTTTGACCGCACAAGGAGCAAGGCTGGGGCAGAGCGAATCCGCAAGAAGGGCACTTAACGGCCCCGACAGGTAAATCGACTTGACAATTGGGACAAGGATTATAGGGATCCCCGCACTGAGGGCAAAAGGAGTCGTTGGGAGATAAGGCGGCCCCGCACTTATCGCAGACCACGACCTTGGGCGGCGGGCTAACCCCAGCGGCGAAACTGTTTCCGCAATGAGGGCAAAATTTTACGCCTTCCGGCGCTTGTCCGTGACATTTGGAGCACTCGATGGAGGTGGCCAGATTTAAGCTTTGGGCTAGAGTGCTAAATTGACCGCCCATGGCCCCACCCACGCCGACGCCCATCCCCAAGCCCAAGCCCGCCCCCATCAGACCAGCCTGAGCGGCCCCAGGATTAGTAGCCGCGCCCTCTAAAGTATCAAAGGCGCGCTCTTGCTGGTAATTGTAGCCGATAATATCCATCTCAGCTCTCTTAGCCAGGGCCGCCTTTAGTTGAACCACGGCCGGATCATTTTCAGGAACACTGACCTCGTAAACGTAAAAATTTACTAAAGTAATGCCATACTCTTCCATGGCAGGTCTGACTCGCTCCAAAAGGTTGGCGGAAAATTCTTCGAGATAGGCGTTAATTTCTAAGACACCGATGTTTCTGTTTAATAAATAACCAGCTAAGGCGTCTTTAACCTTATTAAGATAGAGACCTCTAAAATGTCTCAGCAAAGTTTCTTGATCGAAGACCGGGGAGACTCCCACTAATTTAACTAAAAACTTACTCGAATTTTCTATCGTTATACCAAATTGACCAAAAGAGCGCACTGGAACCATTATTTTAAATTTGGGGTCTTGGATCTGCACCGGAGTGGGCGTACCCCATTTGATATCGAGGCAATGGGACTTGTTGACGTACCAAATCTCGGCGGCAAAGGGGGATTTGCCACCGAAGGGAATCTTCATAAAGCTACTTAGAATTGGGATGTTGTCAGTGCTTAAAGTATGACGGCCCGGTCCTAAAACGTCCAAAGCTTGGCCGCCCTTAAAGAAAATGGCTTCTTGAGATTCGTTGACGATCACTTGGGTATAAGAGCTTAATTCTTCGGAAGGAAATTTCCATGCGAAAACGTTAGTGGGACCGTTAAATTTGACAACATCGATTATAGCCATGCTTTAACTCCAAAGCTATCAGTTAATATTATCCAGCGCCAGATTATTAAAGGCGACCTGAACGACCTTTTTATTCATCAATTTTGGCGGCTAAAAAAATGACTAAAAGGCCGCAAGCATACTAAATCTTACTCGCCTGGCTCGTCGCTAAAAGGTCAAACAAGCTTTAGGTCAATTGAGCCTACGTCTGGTTTAATAGCCTTTAAAGGCACAATGGCCTAAAGAGAGTTCTTTTCTCGCTCGAAATGGGTGAGTAATTGCTCTGTGGTTTAAGGACTTTGTCGCTCTAGCTTATCTAAAATTCAAGGCTATTGGGCGAGGGAAAAGAAAAAGGCTACAAAACAAGGCTAAAGAAAAAGTATATTTTTAAATTATATAGTATTCACTCATTATATTCAAGACCGCTCGAGCAGTTGGGTGTACCAAAAAAAAACGAGTCTTTTTAGGATTACCAAAATTATGTAAACCCGTAATATGACTTTATAGCCTCAACAACATCTTTATACCATAGGAAACTTTTTGATTTGCTCATCA
>JAITQT010000484.1 GCA_031288745.1 Deltaproteobacteria bacterium | reverse complement strand
TAATTTATTTTTGGAGTCGGCAGAAAAAAAATGCTCCCGACTCCATATTCAGAGATTTTTTTTCGAGAGGGGTTTTTGCGCTACGATCAAGTTTAACCTAAAATAAAACTTGATAGAAGCCCAAAAACCTCTTAAAAGCAAAAAAGTCTAAAAATTTAACTAGTAATAAGGCTCTGTTACAAATTTAAGGACTGATAAAGGTGACTTTTTGAGATTCGATCAAGCTTGAAATCCTCAAAAACCATCGTTCACAACGCTACCTAAGTCAACACTCTGTCTTAAGGTCATAACCTGGCCGCGGAAGACCACCGCTGTCACCTGAGGGGGTACTGGGAGCCATCGAAATAGAATTAATAAGTTTGGGTTACCATCATCGCTCCTTATGCGTTCTAAGAGCGCCTTTGAATTAAGACTAGGCGATCAAGTCCGATCTTAAGGAAAATATAAGGGAAGTTTCAGGGAATTTATATTGGCCATATTGACCATCCTGGCTTCTGGCAGTTACAACATCAAGCCCTTAAAGGCTTGATTACTATCCCCACAAAAATTGCCATCGCCCCGGAGCGGCGATGGATAAGAGTTATCATATATCAACTTTTCAGACTTAAATAGAAGGGCGACATTGCTCCCTTGGCCAAACCAAGGGTTTGCTGGTGAGAAAGAAAAAAAATGACACCTAAAATAAAAAGCAGGCTTAATGAATTGAATAAAGCACTGATTGAACAATCGAATGAGGGTTTTACTCTTTCTGAGAAAGGAGAAGAACAAATTAGCTGCCGAGTCAAATTGGCAGTTCCGGCTATTTTGTTGAAGAATTTAGATAAATGGGAGTTTAAATTGTTTAATAAGATGAGATGTGCAGACTACGCCATAATAAAAAAGGAAGAAAATGGATATTCATTGCATCTATTTGAACTGAAAAAGACAATAAAACCGACAGATATGGTAAAAATAATGCAACAGTTTACCGGAGCATTTCTACGCGCCGAAATGATTGCAAAATTTTTGAACATACATCTATATAAGTATTATACTTATATAATATACCTGAAAGAAAAAAATAAAACAACAAATCCAATAGACTATCGTAACGCTATTTCAAACAGACAGAATAGAGAAGATATAAACTCTTGGGGAAAGGA
Source organism: Deltaproteobacteria bacterium (assembly GCA_031288745.1). Taxonomy (GTDB): domain Bacteria; phylum Desulfobacterota; class Desulfarculia; order Adiutricales; family Adiutricaceae; genus JAITQT01. Next base: position 3,739 of record JAITQT010000484.1, on the reverse strand, counting down.
CAGCGTTAACATCTATTGCTTTGATACATCTATAAAGTGCTACAATTATAAAATTATTTTAAAACAAAACAGTAAAGAAAGTATAGATGAGGTAATCTTATAAACCGATATCAGCCGCCGGAACAATAAAGGCCCTAAGGCGTTGCCTCAAGGCCATAGCGAATTAGGGTTGGGGCTATTTCAGGATAGTTCTGGATAAGCTCTCTTAATAGGGAGAAAGGTTGCGCAAGGTTCTTAGCAGCTAGGCCAGCCAGATGCCCGAACCGTAGCCATAGACTTAGCGAGAGCAAAAAGCCTCAATTCGAGTTTAAATGCAAGGCAGCGGTTTTGAAGAAACTTCCTATGTTTTTGGTGCGATTAATATTTTTGTAGACATTTAGGCCGCGTTCCATAGCTGTGGAGGACTTGGCAACGAAGGCCAGCTGAAGAATAGCCCTCAGAAGGGCTCTGAAGTTATTCCTCTTAAATCACCGCAGCACCCCTTCCTGCAGGGAAGGGAGATGGTTAATTTGACTAGAGCCTAAAGTCGCGTTCGCCCCCACCTATGGCTTCTAAACGAGCCGCCACCAGGTTTCTAACTTTGACGTTGGGCACATGGGTAATTTCGTTTTCAATTAAGGCTTCGCCTAGCTCGGCGGTCCGAGGAGAAGCATAGTCCATAAGGTATTCCTTAAGAGTCATTAAGGCGTTTGGGTGGCAACAGTTTTGGATCTGGCCGCTTTTGCAAAGGCTCATAAACCTATCGCCTGTGCGCCCCTCTCGATAGCAGGCCGTGCAGAAACTAGGAATATGACCCTTTTCAATCAACCAACCTATAACCTCATCGAGAGAGCGGTTATCAATGACCTCAAATTGGGCTGAGTTCTCCTCGCTACTTTCAGGCTTTTCATAACCGCCCACGCTAGTGCGGCTGGCGGCGCTAATTTGAGAGACGCCTAATTCTAAGGCCCTGGCCCGACACTCTGGGCTCTCTCTGGTAGAGACGATCATCCCAACGTAAGGGAGGGCAATGCGGGTGCAGGCAATGAGTTTGGCAAATTGGGCGTCGGTTACTCCGTGGCCAAAGGCACCCGGGTCAATGTCGTCAGCAGCCCTAACCCTAGGAAAGCTCACGGTATGTGGGCCAACCCCGAAAACAGCTTCAAGGTGCTCGGCGTGGCTAAGTAAGGCCGTAAACTCGTAGCGGTAATCTTCTAGCCCAAAAAGAGCGCCCAAGCCCACGTCGTCTAAGCCGCCCTTCATAGCCCTATCCATAGCTTCGGTGTGCCAAGCATAATCGCTTTTAGGGCCGCTGGGATGAAGTTTTTTATAAGTTATAGGATGATAGGTTTCTTGAAAGAGGATATAAGTGCCGATACCGGCCTCTTTAAGGAGGCGGTATTCAGCTTCAGTAGTGGCCGCAATATTTACGTTAACCCGGCGGATTGCCCCGTTACGGTGTTTTACTGAGTAAACTGTCTCAATGCAATCTAAGATATATTCTATTGGGTTTAATTTTGGGTGTTCACCTGCTTCAAGGGCTAAGCGCTTATGACCCATATCTTGGAGAGCGATAACTTCTCTAACGATATCTTCGCGAGTTAGTTTTTTTCTTTTGATATTAGTATTTTTCTTATGATAAGGGCAATAGAGACAACCGTTGAGGCAGTGGTTGGAAAGGTAGAGCGGGGCGAACATGACAATGCGGTTACCGTAAAAATCGCTTTTAATGGTCCTGGCTAGCTCGAAGATTTCTTCGTTCTTGTCCTCTAGTGAGCATAGAAGCAAACTAGTGGCTTCCAAGGCCGTCAGGCCTTTTTTCTCTTTAGCTTTAGCTAAGATAAAATCAATTGCTGAAACTTCGGAGCTTAAACGTTTAGCTTCGTCTAGGATTAACAAAACGCCACTGTGGTCTATAAATTCAGCAGCATGAGGGCTAAGTGGATTAATCATAATAAAGACCTTTCTTTGGGGTCAGAAGTTCTTCCCCTTTAGATGTCGGCCCATAAGGGCCGCACGTTTTAGTGCTTAGGCTAAAAGCCTTAAACAGGTTTTAGCAGTTTTATAGAGTAGAAACTAAAGCGACTCTCCTTTCCGTTCTTTTAAAAGCGCGTTTATTGGCAAGGGGGCCAATAAGAGGCCATCTATTTCTGAACTGGCCACTAAGGGGGAATCGCCCCGGCCAACGTTAATCTCGTAGCCAATGGAGCTAAGGCGAGTTTTAAGGCAGGCGTGGCAATCGGTTGGTCTATCTTCGACGCAAATTTTGTTATCGTAAAGGGCGTATTTTTTTCTCGTTTCTACGGGCGATAGGTTGGGCATAATAACGTTAGCCCCGGATAGGATTCCTAGTTCCCTACCCTTTGGATGTATCGTCCCTAAGGCTGTGGTCGCCGGTAGCAGTACTTTGGGTAATAATAGCCTAACAATAGAAAGTAAATACAAAGTTAATTCCAAAGAACCCGAAGGGTAATCCCTAAAGGGAGTCTCTTGGTGGGGTATGAAGGGTCCTAGTCCAACCATGTGAGGCTCGAAGCTTTTGATAAAGAGAAGATCTTCGGTTAAGGCTTGGACGCTTTGCTCAGGGCTCCCGACCATAAAGCCGCAGCCCACCTGGTAGCCAATATCTTTTAAGGTTTTAAGGCAATCAAGCCTGTGGCTAAGGCTCATAGATTTAGGGTGGAGAAAGCGGTAGTGGGACTCGTTTCTAGTTTCGTGGCGCAAGAGGTAGCGATCGGCCCCGGCCTGGTAAAAAAGCTTATAGCTCTTAGGGTTCTTTTCTCCAAGAGAAAGAGTAAGGGCGCAATCGGGGTAAGCCGATTTAATTTCAGAAATTATTTGGAGGATGCGCTCGTCGTCAAAATAGTGGTCTTCCCCTCCTTGAAGGACAAAGGTCCTAAAGCCCAGTTTGTGGCCCAAGGCGCAGCAATCAAGAATTTGGCTTAGGCTAAGGCGATAGCGCTCAAGATTGAGGTTACTTTTTCGTAAACCGCAATATAAACAATCGTTTCGGCAGTAATTAGTAAACTCGATTAAGCCTCTTAAGTAAATCCCTCGGCCAAAGGTCGCGATTGCGGTTTGGCGCGCCTTATCGTAGAGATACTCGGCCGTCTTTTGGTCGCGGCCCTCGATTAAGACTTTAAGCTCTTGGCCGGAGAGGTTTTGCTCTTGATGGAGCTTATCAATTAAAGAGAATAGGTTAGTCATTAATCTAGGCCCGAGGTGGTAATTAAACCGGAATAAGCCGTTTTGACGCTAACTCCCGGGAGTTTACCCAGTTTTCCAGATAGGGCAGTGATAATGGTCTCCGGGGCGTCCACAGCGACGCTTATGATGTGCACATCGCGCTGTCGGTAAGGAATACCCATCCGTCCGATAATGTATTGGGAATATTGGTGAAGCACGCGATTTAGCTCTTCCGCCGAATCGGTATTTTCAACTATAACCCCAACGATGGCTACTCTAGTTTCGAGATTTTCATTGTCTTTATCAGTCATTAGTCAACCAATAACTTCCCCTTAGACCGCCTAAGCGCTGGCAAAGATTGTTAGTTATGACGCTTACCGCCATATTGCCTCTTAATAGAGGTTGTTTAAAAATACTCCTAAGTAATTAAAAAGTCAATGAATATTTGAGCTAGGGCAGGGCAAAAGCGTCAAAATTTTTTTTTAAACCGCTTTTACTGGCATAAATATTGCTTGCCGTACCATCCCGTTGATGAGCCTCCACACCTTCGGGTGGGCAATGTCTCTAAGTTTTT
>JAITQT010000474.1 GCA_031288745.1 Deltaproteobacteria bacterium | reverse complement strand
TAAATTACAAGAAAATTTATGATTTTAGTTAAACAAATGAATTTTTAGCCACTATCACCTCATTCTGATTAATTTATACTAACTCAAAATTTTGGCGCTTTTGCCCTAGTAACTGTTTAGGGCTAAAGCCTCAAAAATTTTTATAATAGCGCTTATACAAGCTCGATTTTTACCTGCGTTTCCCTATCGTTGCTGTGCCTCCACTCCTTGGGGTGGGTAATGTCTATAAGTTTTTTCTTGAAGACTACCCCCAAAAATGATACACCTATTTGGTTCAAAATGATACTTTCAAGCTTAGTCTTTGTATCCAAGTCAGCGCTGCTGATGAAATATCGTGTTTGTCCTTTTTTTTCGTTAGCGCTGGTTCCGCAATACTCCCTCGTTACCTCCATCACCGTAGCTCGCCCCTTCCAAGAAATTGACGCGGGGAGCTAGTCGTGGGGTAGTATTGGATAGGGAGAACCGACCCAGGTTAATCGTCTGTCGCTCAATGCGGCCATAGCCTTGGCCATAGTTGGCTGAGTATTCGTAGCTTTTAAACTCTTCCGAATATTTTTGACAAACCGGAGGTAAAGATTGACTTGACCTCTTTGGGCAGTTCCGGCTGGTTGCCCTTGAGCCTAAATGAGGTAATCGGCTTTATAGTCGATGATTAGTTTCGCTATAGACTTTTACCAGCCCATAGCCTCAATGGTGATTATCTTCTTTTCAAGAAGATTACGTTAATTGAGTACTATAGGTACTATCGGAATTTCATTTAATTTCATACCCACTCTTTTTTGAAATAAGATAATACCATCGCTGAAGGCGTTGAAAATATAATACTTTGTTTTTTCATTGGCGTAATATCCGATGCTATTGATACTTTTTTCGTCTAAGGTAATAATGATCGAAGCGCAAAAACGTCTTAAAAGCTTAATAGTCTAAAAAATTAACTAGTAATAAGACTATGTCAAAATTTTAAGGACTGATATCGGGTACTTTTTGCGCTTCGATCAACCTTTGGCTTATCCTGATCTAGTAGCCTTGGTAACGTTGATTTACGATATAACCTAAAAACCCCCAGATTTTTTTACCTACATCGGGTAGGAAATACCAAAAGCATCAAAAATATTTTTTTGCTCAGCGGTAATAGGGTAAACAATTTTTTTCCCTTTAATATGTTGTACCCTTAGGCGTTCAAGGGTCTTTATTAGCGTTTTCAAGGTCATACTTTCATACATGTTATTATCCGTCATGACCTTATGGATATGGACCATAACGATAAGCCCAATAAAACCGATGAACAGCTTATTTTGCAGATGGCCGTCTCTATGTCCTTTTAACCTTCCGAGATCGAGGCAGTTCTTCATCCGTAGAAAACATTTCTCGACGACATCCTTGTGGTGATAAATTTCAATAGCTTCGGAAGCATTGTCGATATGATTGCTCACTATAACTAACCAGCCGGAAAAGCGGAGTTGATTTTCAACTACCTTATCGCGGATGTTTACCGTGTAGCCAGAAGCGCTTCTTTCGCTCTTCCTTACAGTCAGATATTTTTTTATTTCCTTATTGGCGTTTGGATTGATTGAGCCCTTAGAGACTTCTGCTTGGAGCTTGGCAACGTGTCTGTATAACCTGTTTTTGTTTTGATAAGCAAGTTCCGCGTTATAAAAAATATGGGTGAATAATGAATACTTTGGACTCCATGCACGCTCCTTGGTAATTCCTTGGATAATATCATCACCAATCACAATCGTGTCTGCGATGGAATCAATGTCTTTCCTCTCTCTATCGGCCTGATTCTTTGCAAAGGCCATGGTGAAGGGTACCGCTACTAAAAAACGGATACTCTCTTGCGATTCTAGCATGGCATCTATAATTTTTTTGCTACCAAAGCCCTGGTCCAACACTAACGATAGATTTCTTAGTTTAATGCCTGACGCCAATTGAAATGTTGTTTTCAACGTGCTGAGATCTTTGAGACTGCCGCTGTAGGTGGTTTGAAAAACTGGAAGCCTAGATTGCGCACCCATTAAGAGACAAACATTAATCTGGTTAAGTCGTTGCTTATCGCGGTTATAGCCCCATTTTATATCGTCGATGAACTCTGAGTAAGAGGAGATAGACGTAATATCAAGCGCTAGATACTCTTTTTCGTTTCTAAGTTCGCCCCATTTTTCAAAGAAAGCCATTCGCTCTGCATTGGATATGGCCGATAATAATTTGCTAATATTTTGCGATGACATGATTTTGCAGGGTAAGCTTTCTGTTTTTCGTAGCCAATCCTCACAGTACATGGCTGGTTCGCCAGAGGCAATCATATAGAAAGCTAGTATCAACGCCTTTTCCCAGGTCTCTGGTAATACTGATTTTAGCGTGTTAGTTAGGCCTATCTCTGCGGAGATAGCCTCCATCAAATAAAACGCGCCATATTCACGAATTTGTGATTCCTTGATGTCTTTTTCAGAAAACAACTTTTCATTTGAGAAATCCTGTTGCTTGGTCGTACCAGCCGCCCTTGCTAAATATTCTGGCTTATAAATCGGGTTTCCGGTTTGAGGGTCGATTTTTCCAATGCTTACCTTCCGAGTCTGAGGCTTCCCGTTTTTATCCCTATACGATTCAGACTCATAGAGGTAAATATATTTTCCAATCTTGTTTTTGACAATTGAAGTCATCACGCTCCCCTTATCGTAGGTAAAATAATTTTACCTACTATAGAGAGAAATTGCAAGCAATATTTGATCGAATTGAAAAACCCCTTAAAGCTAAAGTAGTCTAAAAAATTAACTATTAATAGGCCCTGTTACAAATTTAAGGACTGATAAAGGTGACTTTTTGCGCTACGATCAATAATATTTTGGCTACAATTTCGCGGCGTTCAAATTGAAAAGGATCGGCTCGAGAACCTTAGTCAAAACCACGAAGATGCTCCTGAAAGCTATCTTTACCAATTTAGGTTATCTTAGCCTAAGGCCCAGCCAGTTAAAAGACACGTATAAACTTGTTACCTCAACTTCGAAGTTAAGGTTTTTCTTTCGCGCAGCTTAATGGATAGCTATTTCGATTCGCTCAGTGAGGCTGGGAAGGTCCGCGAAAATGTTAAAAAAGCTTTGTTATTAAGGGAGCCCGCAGCGTTTGTGGACGAGTTAAACCTCTTCATGTTCAAAAGACCCTAATGACTATTGGGCCAAGAAAAAAATCGACGAATTTGACTATTGCTCCATAATATTTGATCTTTTCTACGCTATGGGCCTAAACTTTCGGGTGGAGGAATTATGAGAGTATTGCAAGGTCCGACTTTACCTTTAATTGAAGCGAGCAGGCCTGGGTTTTCGAAGTAAAACAGAGCCATAAAGACCAAGACGACGAAAAGCTAGCTAATAGCGCCATAGAGCAAATTAAAAATAATAACTATGGCAGCTGGGCCCGCCATCCCATGCTTTTAGCTTTGATCTTTAACGATGAAAAAAGAGCCGTCAAGAGTTGGAAATGCTATGACCGACTTAAGAATTAAGCAGCAAGCTCAAACGCCGGCACCAGAAGAGGGCCAGGCGAACGCCCTTGACCAAAGCTAAGGCTATAACCGGAATTAGTCTAAGTGATAGACTAAATCGAAGGGTAGGCTCCTTGGTAGAAGCGATAAATGGCTAAGGAGGCCGAATGGATTTAGGTTACAATTCTTCCATACCCCACATAAAAACATAAAATTTTAATTTATCAGGATCGGGTGAAAATAAATTTTTAAGATAGGAAATAAACATTATTAGGGAATTAGGGAGTAATTTCGGTCAGTCAAAGGGTCTGTAATCGTTCACAGGGCCTTAGGTCAGGGTAGGCAGGATTAAGCTATATAAAATAGTGTTATGAGAAAATTAAAGATATCATTTTTTTTAATTACGGCAAATTAATAGATTAGCAGTTAATAGAGTTGGTTATACGCCTTGCTAACCGAGGTATTGATTGTACATGAAGTTATTTACTCCATTAGTCTTAAATCGAGCTTTTTTAGGCTTACACAAAGCCTCTCATTTTTGGTGTCTGTTCACAAATGTGAACGTTTAAGGGCCTGTTCACAAGAGAGAACGTTGCGGGGCCAAGCCTATTGAAAGTGACAACAAATACCGCAACAATGTAGCTCCCAATAGGAGCTTAGTAATTTTAACATTAATCAAAGTTAAAATATATGGTTGGAGCAGAGAGCTAAGTAGAAACCTCAAAAGAAATAATGTTAAGATCTTTAAGGTTATGTTAAAACTTAATTACAACTCGAAAGCTGCTACCAGCCGCAACTTGAGGAAAAAAAACTTGGTGAACGGTTACCATTTTTATAACCTAAAATTAGCTGCAAGCTCGGGAGCTTAAAAATTATACATTATAAATCAATAGACACTGCCATAGTTTCATGTTATACTCTGCAAAATTTGCCTTAGCGGAAAATCACCATTTTTTTTGGGGTTAAAGCCTGGCTTATAACTTAAAAGATTAATTATAAAAAATTTTTTGATTAATGTTTTTTACGATCTGGAGGATCCATGCGCTATTTGAATTTGTCTTTGGCTGCGGTTTTTTTAGCGGCCTTCGCTCTGTTTTTTGGCAATCCGGTTTTGGCCCAAGACGCTCCTTTAAAAGTCGGCTTCTTTGATATCAACAAGGCCCTTTCAGAATCCAAGAAGGGTAAGGCTGCGGCCAGTAAGCTCGAAGCCAAGCACGATAGCTTGAAAAAATCCTTGGAAGCTAAGGCTAAGGATCTGGAAAAGAAAAAGCAAGATTTAGAAAAGCAGGCCCCGACCATGAATCAAGAGGCCTTTGAAAAGAGAAGAGGCGAACTGGCTAAGGAAATTAACACCCACCTTGAGCAAACTCAAAAAGCTGCTGAGGAGATGAATAACGCCTCTAAAGAAGCTATGGAGCCTTTGATTAGAAAGGTAGAGGAGGCTGTCGGTCAAATAGCCAAACAACGCGGTTACACCATGGTCTTGGAAATTAAAGAGGCTGGAGTGGTCTTTTTTTCAAAAGACGCCGACATCACTTCTCAAGTCACTGAGGCCATTGATAAATAAATTGGTCTAAATCACCGATAATAAGACTTAATGCCAAAAGTGGTTTAGAGTCGCATTTCCTTTGAATTATGGCAGCCGTCATTATGTCGGCCTTAGGCCGCAGTTCCTCAAGATTTATTAGCCTTGGTTAATTATAAGTCTGGCGGGGCGGCTTAAGGTTTTTTATTAGCGGCCGCCAACGAAGGGGATTGAAAATTAAGTAACTGTTCTCCAACTCTTTTTTCCCCACGTTGCGGCTGGTAGCGGCTTTCGAGTTGTAATTAAGTTTTAGCATACCCTTAAGATCTTAACATTAGTTCTTTTGAGGTTTCTACTTAGCTCTCGGCTCCAATTATATATTTAAACTTTCGATTAATGTTAAAATTACTAAGCTCCTATAGGGGGCTACATTGTTGCGGTACGTGTCGTCCCAGTCAATAGGCTTGGCACCGCAACGTTCTCACTTGTGAACGGGCCCTTAAACGTTCACATTTGATAACGGACACTTTGGGAGGCCCCATGACCGAGTTGGCTCGTCCTCGAAGCCTCAATGAGCTCGTGGCAGGGGCTATGGCTCGACTTTATCAGACTTTGGCCGTTTTGGGCGGACCCGTTGAGGGCCCGCCTTTTCGGATTGAGGGGCCAGATTCGGTCGAGATCCTCTCTGTTGATTCAGCCATAGATAGTCGGCCCGGCTCTCTCACCTTTGCCGTTAAGACCGATTTCCTGCGCCAGGCTGCGGAAAATGGGGCCTCGGCCGTTATTTTGCCTCAAAGTCTCTTAGAGATAGCCCAAAAACTAATAGGTTCACTTAATAAGCCCATGGCCTTGGTCGTGGCTAGCGATCCCAGGCTTTTATTCGCCGTTATGTTAGGCCTAGTCGGAAGCGATCTTATCCCCTCTTTTGCTGAAGGAAGTGTTTTTTTTAAGGACAAAAGTTCGGTTGATATTGGCCCAGGCGTAAAGTTTGGGCCAATGAGTTATGTGGGGGCCAACGTCAAAATTGGGGCCAATACCGTAGTCGGGCCCAAGGTCTTTATTGAAGACTCAGTAGAAGTAGGTAGCGATTGCCTCCTTCATCCCGGAGTTATTCTTAGATGGGGCGTTAAAATTGGCCATCGCTGTCAAATCCACTCCAATAGCGTCATCGGTGAGGATGGCTTTGGCTATAATCAGATTCCATTTCCAGAAAAAGGTCGCTTAATCCACTACAAAAACCCTCATTTAGGTTCGGTGGTGATCCAAGACGATGTGGAGATAGGGGCCTTGAGCGCGGTTGATCGAGGATTGGTGAGCAACACTTTTATAGGCCGAGGGACTAAAATAGATAATTTGGTCCAGATCGGTCATAATTGTCAAATAGGCCAAGACTGCGTTATTGTTTCTCAGGTCGGGGCAGCCGGACACTCCCAAGTTGGCGATCGGGCCTTTCTATTAGGCCAGAGTGGACTAAGTCACGGAGCCAGTGTTGGTTGCGACGCCATCGTATCTGGACAGAGCGGGGTCTTGGGGCGCGTACCCCCAGGGCGAGCAGTCTGGACTGGTACACCGATAAAGACTCAAGGGGAAGAATACCGCGCCCAGGTCATGATTAAAAACGATTTGCCCAAGTGGCGACGTTTTCTAAATTTATTTCTTAAAGGTAAATCTTTAGAAGAAATTAGGGAAGATTTAACCTTAAAAGATGGGCCGGAAGTAAAATAATAAACTTTATAACTTCAAAAAGCCCAATTTTTTTTATTCTAAGAGCTAGCCCAGAGATAGTTTTTTTATGCCGAACGCGCCTTATTTAGGCTGTTTTCGGGGAGGAGCCGATGAACAACCTTGATATTCAAGCCCCCGTCCAATTTACGTGCCTTTACGACGTCCGCGAGATCATGGCGGCCTTACCGCATCGGCCGCCTTTTCTATTCGTCGATCGCGTGGTGGGCTTAGAGCCTTGGAAGAATTTATGGGCTTATAAAAATGTGACCATTGGAGAAGGTTTTTTTCAAGGGCATTTCCCCGGCACCCCAGTTATGCCTGGCGTTTTGGTGGTCGAAGCCATGGCCCAGGCCTCATTTTTGCTCTTGGCCTTTTCTCTAAAGGATTTCTCTGATTTAAAGCCCTCAGATTTAAAGATAGGAGAACTTAACGGCCGCATTGGCTACTTGGCTAGCTGCGACTCAGTTAAGCTCCGCCGGCCCGTGGTTCCGGGGGATAGGCTTGATTTGGAGGTTTATTTTCTTCGCCTCGGCAGCCGCATCTGGAAGATCGGCGGTAAGGCAACGGTCGAGGGCCATCGCACGGCCGAGGCCGAGTTGACGGCCACTTTTTAAGCCTCGTTTTTTTTCGTCTAGGAGTCGTGCCCCAACATGCCTATTCACCCCACAGCCATCGTCGATTCCTCTTCCGAGATAGATTCAACCGTCTCAGTGGGACCCTACACAGTAATCGGTCCTAGGGTGACGGTTGGGCCCGATACGGAGATAATGCATCACGTTAGCGTCGATAAAGACACAGTTATCGGCTCTCGTTGTCGCTTGTTCCCTTTTTGTTCGGTCGGGGCCGACCCTCAGGACCTTAAGTATCAAGGGGAGCGTTCAGTGCTCATTATGGGAGATGAGGTGACAATCCGCGAGCAAGCGACCGTCCATAGGGGCACCGCTTTGGGCGGAGGACGCACTGAGGTCGGCCAAGGCTCTCTAATTATGGCTACCGTTCACGTGGCCCACGATTGCCGCTTGGGTAAGGGCGTGATTTTATCTAGTTTTTCGGTTTTAGCTGGCCATGTTGTCATAGATTCTAACGCTATAATTAGCGGCTCTTCGGCTGTCCATCAGTTCGTAAGGATAGGCCGTCACGCCTTCGTCGGTGGTATGAGCGGAGCGGCTAAAGACGTGCCCCCTTTTATGATTATGGCTGGGGTGCGAGATAAAGACGTTATTATTACCCCTAATGTTATCGGTCTTAGGCGGCACGGTTTTAGCCCAGAAATAATAGAGGCCATAAGCGGAGCCCATAAGCAAATCCACAACCACCGGCCCTTAGCCGAGGTCTTAGCTGAAGTTGATCGCAGTTGGCCCGAGGTTGAGCAAGTAAAAGAGCTAACTGATTTTTACCGCCAAAGCGAGCGTGGGGTCTACCGTTGAGCAAAGCCCCGATCATAGCTTTAATAGCCGGAAATCTTTCACTACCCCTATTGGTAGCCCAAAACGTTAAGAAAAAGGGCGGCTTTTTAGTTGTGGCCGGCTTGGTTGGGGAGACCGGTCTAGCCTTAAAAAAAATAGCTGATGTCTATAAAGAGTTTAAACTAGGCCAATTGGGTCCCATGGCCGATTTTTTTTTGGCTAATGGGGCTAAAAAATTGTGCCTAGCCGGAGGAGTAGATCGCCGCAACGTGATAGAGGGTTACGAGCCCGACGTCGAGGCCATTAAGGTTATGGAAAAGCTCCAAAGCTTTCAGACAGACTCTATTTTGCGGGCTGTGGGTGGGTATTTTGAGGATTTGGGGCTAAAAGTCGTTTCCGCCGTAGATTTAGTCCCAGAGTTGACGGTTAAGGAAGGGTTATTGACTAAAAAAGCTCCAGAGGGAGAGATACTTA
>JAITQT010000442.1 GCA_031288745.1 Deltaproteobacteria bacterium | reverse complement strand
CCTTTTCGTGTGCGGTGATAAGAAGGACTGGGTGAAAGCCGGGTGCGGTAACTCCGCACGCCCGGTTTGACGGGGGGGTACTGGAAACGGAGCGGAAGCTACCGCGCCAGTACTCTACCATACTAAAATAATTTAAATTAATATTAAAAAAATAATATATTTAATATCTAAATATGTAAAAATTATTGAGGTGATCTAAAATGAATATAATAGATTTACTTAAATCGATTGAAGTTAATGAACTATTGGATTTTCTGGTAAGTTACACTGAACATGACAATAAGTTCGGTAATGCTCTTAAACTGCGGTTTGGTAATTTGAAGTCTAGCGCTTTGGACTTTGATCATGAAGTTGAAAAGATAGCTGATATGGTTGATGACGCTTTATCATCCGATAATAAATACTATCGTGGAAGTAATTACATTGACTTTGACTCAACAGAGATTGACCAAGAGATTCGCAATCGCGTCGAACAGGGCTATATCCGCCTTGCGTTTGCACAGTTAGAGGTAATATACCGTAAACTGCTTGATCTTTATGAACTTCAAGAAGAGTGTGAAATCAGCGATGAGGCTGAAAATTATATTGCTCAAATGGCGCAAGTGGCAGAAAAAGCTATTGATGTAAGCGATCAAGAATACATATTTGATCGTTGTCTCTTTCTTTGCGGGCTTGATACTGCCAAAGATTACGGAGCAGATTACGAAGACAGATTTCTAAAAATCGCCTCTCAGTTTGTCACCCAAGAAAACAGGGCCAAATTTGACGCCGAAATTTCAAAACTTAACATGGGCTATCCTTCTAATGAGATTAAGCTTATTCAACTAAACTATATTCGCCGATTAGAAGGTGATAAGGCGGGCGAGGCCTATATAGCGCAAAATTTGGAATCAAGCGCTATCCGAACGATTGCCTATGATATGGCCATGGCTGACGGAGATTACTCAAAGGCAGAAGAATTATGCCTTTCCGCCCCGAATGAATCAAAGAGCCTCAACCGTTCAATGTGGTTGTGTAAACTGTTAATAGTTTATGAAAAAACCGAGAGAATCGACAAACAAGCTGAAGTATGCGAACAATTGCTTCTACAAGGTGATATAGAGTATTATAATAAGCTAAAGGAGTTACTGATACAACTTGGGCGTTGGGAAGCTGAATATCAAACTATACTCGAGAAATGTGAAAAAAAGATTTTCTATTCTACCTTTATGGAGATTCTGGATCAAGAGAAAGACTATGACCGCCTTATGGTCATGATACGAAAGCATCCAGAAAAGATATTTATTTACGGTAAAAAACTGTCGTCCAGTTTCTTTGATGAAGTAAGCAAAATTTTTACGTCAGAGCTACATACGGAATCAACTAAAGTAAATAGTCGTGATCAATATGCGGCAATATGCACTAAAATTAGGATTTTTGCTGAAGCTGGTTACGCGTTGCAAGCAAATACTTTAATTGACGAGTATAAACTTTCTCACAAACGCCAACCAGCATTTGTAGATGAATTAAAAAAATTAGGAAAATTTTAATTTCCCCATGAATTAATCCTGATTTATGAAGCCTTAAAATTTATTCTCTAATATATATTTTAAAAAATATAAATATTTTAATATAATAAGCTTATCGAATAAAAATTAAGTGTTAATTAATAAAATATTTTAAAAAATTTAATATATATTTTAATTTTATAAGATAGTTTTTTTATTAATTTTAATCAAGAGCATCTATTTTTTTTCATTGAGGAACTACGGGTTAGTCAAAACCAAAGCTTGGCCGCGAGACTAAAAATGGCGGTGGAAAGGGCGTAAGTCTTATTAGAGCTATTAGGATAAGCGATCCGGTCGTTTTGGCTGAGGCTTTATCGCGATACGAACAATGGTTAAAGAGCGGCGCTCCGGGACGCTTAAAGCTAGAGGAACCCGAGGGACAAAATATTTGCTCCGTTGTAGCTGGAAGGGGTCTTGTGAGGTTTAAGAGTGGTTGGCGGCGCTGGTGTCTGATCTTGGCCACAGTTATCCCCGGTAACGCCTGGAAGGTCTTTTGGTTTAGGCGCTCAGGGGTGAAGGTGGGAAAAAACGTCTTTATCTCCCACGGGGCCAAGCTTGATTGGCTAGCTCCTTGGCTCATAACCTTGGAAGACGGCTGCGTTTTAGGTTACGAGGCTATGGTAGTGGTCCATTTGTATTTTAAGAATAAGCTAGTTTTAAGGAGAGTGGTTGTGGGCCAAGAGGCGGTGGTGGGCTTAAGAGCTTCGGTTTGCGCCTCAATGGGCCCTGGTTCGATTTTAAGTCCTGGGAGCGTTTTATTGACCGAGGCCCCAGCTGGGGCTGTTATGAGTGGGAACCCAGCTATAGAGGTTAATTTTAGCGTTCGAACTACCTTAGATTTTTAAGCGCTTAGTTTTAGGTTTTTGATGGGCTTTTGTGCTACTTTTTTCTCTCTCTCTGCTTAAAAATGATCGAAGCGCAAAAAGTCCCCTTTATCAGTCTTTAAATTTGTAACATAGTCTTATCACTAGTTAATTTTTTAGACTATTGTGCTTTTAAGAGGTTTTTGCGCTTC
>JAITQT010000448.1 GCA_031288745.1 Deltaproteobacteria bacterium | reverse complement strand
CTCTCTGCTCCAACCATATATTTTAACTTTGATTAATGTTAAAATTACTAAGCTCCTATAGGGGGCTACATTGCTGCGGGATGTGTCGTCCCTTTCAATAGGCTTGGCCCCGCAGCGTTTTCACTTGTGAATGGGCCCTTAAACGTTCACATTTGTGAACTGACACTAAGACTACACTCTATTGCTTGCGGCCTTAGGCCCTGGAGACTGGTTTAAAATTTTTTAAAGTCCTAAGCCCTGGGCCAATTGATTTTTGCCCCAAGAGGGTAACGGAGAGCTAAAATGGCTAGAGTCTGTAAGATTTGCGGTAAAGCTCCGCAGAACGGACACAATGTTTCTCACGCTAACAATAAAACTAAAAAGGTTTGGCGCCCCAATCTACAGTCAGTTCGCCGCGAAATAAACGGTCGGACCGAAAGGGTTAGAGTTTGCGCTCAGTGTATCAAAAGTGGCTTAGTACATAAGCCTAAGCCCAGGGATTTGAGCCTAATTAAAAAAGATTAATTGACTTCAAGCTCTAGGCTAATCTTTCTACAAAAAACTCTAATCAGGGGCGTATGATTTTTAAGCTCAGCCTTAGGGCTAGACTGGCTGAGCCAGGTAATTGGCAAAGCACTTATAAAATGCTCTTGAACATAACGTAACCGTTCACCAAGTCTTTTTTTCCAACGTTGCGGCTGGTAGCGACCCGAGTTGTAATTTAGGCTTAGCAGACCCTTAAGATTTTAACCCAGATATGATCGCAGCGCAAAAAGTCCCCTTTATCAATCCTTAAATTTGTAACATAGCTAAATTACTAGTTACTTTTTTAGACTATTTTGATTTTAAGAGGTTTTTTGCGCTTCGATCATATATTTTAATGTTGATTAATGTTAAAATTACTAAGCTCCTATAGGGGGCTAAATTGTTGGGCTAGGTGTCGTCCCTTTCAATAGGCTTGGTCCCGTAACGTTCTCTCTTGTGAACGGACCCTTAAACGTTCACATTGGTGAATTGACACTTACCAAGTAAGGCGATAGGCCGCTCTGGCCTCTAAAAGGGCCAAAAAAACAAATTTAATGGGATAGCCAAATTTAAAGGCTATCCCGTTTTTTTTGGCCTATCCGACGGGGGCACTAACTCAAGCGGGACAATGTTTGCTTCAGACTTAGCGATAGTAACTTTAGCTAATGGCTAGGTCCGCTAGGTTGTCAATTGTGAGGCGCAATCTGAAAACTCTCCGCTTTATTCGGCCATAGTTGATTAAGATTTCATAGTCGTTATGCTAGTCAAACTAAGAGGCGCGCTCCAAGTCATAGGGGAATATTTTGTAGCTCTTTTAGGCTTTATTCTCAAAGTTGATATACTAATGGATGAAATGATTTTCCATTTTAGGCCTTTATCTTTGGACATATTCGGTTATAAATGTTGACCCGCCTATTGGCACCAAATTATCAAATAACTGAACTTTATTGCTAATAAGCTTAGCTAGTTTTTTTTATTTAACATCCTTAAATTTTAATATAGAGCATATTTTGGTATAAAATTATATAAAAGTAGTAGGATATTTTTTTTGAAGTTTGCTTTTAACATTTTTCCATAACCTCTCAATCAGGTTCAAGTTGGGGCTTTAAGGCGGTATATATACTAGGATGAGACCAAGCTTATCTGCAAGTTCCTGCATAAGCTTGCATTTTTGATATCTGGCGAAGTTAAGAGTTAAATACAATAACTGTCCCATATACTCCGCAGCTATTTTCTTGTTTAGTTCGCAAACCTCAGTCGCGGTTATATACGAACTAGTTTCTTCATCGTCATCCTCTTTCACCTTTATTGGAGGAACTAAAGTTTTTTACCCTCTTCCTCCGTGGGAAAATGTTTATTAGCTATACTTTATATCATCGGCTGAGTATAAGAGCTTATCTCTCATCCTGTATCGCCGGGTGGTCCTCATCCCTCGCCCCGGCTATTTCCATTAATACCTCAACAACTCCGGCTGTCGCCCATACGCACAGCTGGGGGATCAGAGCTGTACCCAAAATAGTGTATACTGTAGGATCCCTCTGTTTTATCAAAGAAAAATCCAAGCGCGCTTGGCGAGTTGGCATTGACTTCTTTAATGATCTTTAACTCAAAGTCCGCAAGTTTGGCCTTTCTTTGGCCGCGTTTTATTTCAAAGATATTTTCCGTGTTCTAGGCGACTATAAGTTTCTTAATTTTTCGCGTGGTCCGCTCTCTAAGGCGGGCCACATTGGCTGCAGAAGCGAAGTGTAGGCCGCAAGCAAGCCAAAACACGCAAACAATACGATTCACCAGGGTTGAACACTTAGATATTTTTAAAATGGAATAGATAATACCTTTTAATTCTCAATTTCACTTAATATTATTATTTAAATCGGCATTGTTAATATTATTGAAAATATAATTGCTTAATTGTTATTTTTGAGGTATATTAATATTTAAACGCAATATTTATAACATGATTATTAAGAATCTGCTCATTAATTAACCAAACAATTTTTAAAATTAAGCTTAAAACAATCATAATTATCCTCGCCATAGTTTATCTAGATATCAAAGATGCTAGATCCTCAAAATCATTCGACCTCCTAAAGAGTAAAAAAGGTTGACTAAAAAGCTCGTAAAATTTATTTTGGTGATACAGCATAAGTGGAAAATCATTTCGTTCTTGAGTATAGTCGCGCATAAAGGCTTTAGTCGACTATTGCCTTAAGCCTAAAAATAATTTAAGATTTAAACATATGGGCTAAAAGAGCAATCTTTATCAGGTCCAATAGAGGTGGTCCCAATGTTAAAATTACCGAGCGACGGCCAGACGTTTTCCCAAATTAGAGAGTATAATCTACTTTATGTGGATAAAACCAAGTTCCTTTATCCCATCATAAAACAACCAGGCTGCTATTTCCTCTCTCGACCCCGCCGGTTCGGAAAATCAATGCTGCTTGATACCCTTAGAGAACTTTTAAAGGGGAACCGCGATCTTTTTAAAGGTCTTTGGATCGACCCATCCGATTACGACT
>JAITQT010000441.1 GCA_031288745.1 Deltaproteobacteria bacterium | reverse complement strand
AAAAACTATGAACTTGTTTGAGGAGTTATGGAACGAGACCTTTGATTTGGAACTACGCCTTTTAGTGCCTGTCACTTTGGGCCTAGAAACACTAAATAAAAATCAAATATCTGATTTAATGAAGCTTGAAAGCTCTCTTATCTGGAAAGAAAACGATTAATCGTGTCTAAAAAAGATATCTTTGAAACTATTGATTTTTTGCAACTCTGGGAAGACAAACGTTTTTTAGGGGCAGAATTTCTGACCTGGCTGTGGCTCTCTTCAGAAGTTAGCCGCGAGTTTGACCTTTCTGGCGGCCAAGGCCAGGTTTGGGTTACCTTTGAGAGTTCAATTAAACTAGAAAGCGGCCAAGGGGCCGCCAAGCGGAGCGTCAGCTGCCAGACCCCGGCCGAGGGTTCAGGCGAGGGGGGTGAATGGGCCGAGGCCTTAACGGCCATCACTAGATATAAAAAAGTTATTGGTGGTAAATTAAGGATTCAATTTGAAGATAGAGAGTGGCTTTTGTCTTTACCGGCCGATACTTTAAGCCCCAAACAAGTCAAAATCACCGCCGCTCCGGGCTCGGGAGAAAAAGAAAACGATGATTTAGCTCAAATCGGCCTCTTTTTGGACCGAACATCCTTAATAATGGAGTTAAATTCCATTATAGAAGACTTGCTCAAGACTTTTTTGGATCTTAGGCTATCTTCAAAGTGGGAGAGTGAGGAATTACCCAGGCTCCGCGGCTGGATCAGACGGTGGGGCCAAGAAGCCGCAGGCGAGGAATAAATCGGGCTAGGCCTATCTTTCAAGCTTTGGCCCTTGGCTAGGCCCCTTGCTTAAAGCTTACCCATAATTCTACCCTGCTATTTTAGCCCAACCACCCAATTAAATTCTCGCCCTTTAAGGCTAAAGACGAAGACGCCATTAACTCTGAGGCTAAACTTAGGGATATAGCGGCTAAAAAAATGAAAAAAACTCTTTTCGCCTGTTGGTATCTTACCCTCTTTACCCTAATGACCATTATCAGCGGCCTTATTTGCCTACTGGTAAGCCTATTTTCTAAAGGCCTTTCTCGCCGTATCACCGGCCAAGTTTGGGCCCGAATCGTGCTCGATCCGGCCTTCGTTAAGGTCGAGGTCGTCCGCGGTCAAGAGCTATTACCCTCTCCCAACCAAGGCGGCTATATAATTTTTGCCAACCACCGCTCTTTATTAGATATCCCCACCGTGGCCCAAGCTACCAAACGCAACGTTAGCTGGGTGGCCAAGCAAGACTTAGGGCGCATTCCTATCTTTGGCTGGACTCTAAAGAGGGTCCATATGTTAATTGATAGGCAAGGAGGGGCCGAGGCGGCCAAACGCATGATTAGCCAAGCCTCAGCTAGACTTTCGGCTGGCGAAATTTTAGCTATCTTTCCAGAAGGAACCCGCAACAAAACCGAGGCCCCTCTCTTACCGTTTAAAAAAGGGGCCTTCATTATGGCCAAACACTCCCAAGTCCCCTTGGTGCCTTTAGCCATCTATAACAGCGGTAAACTTTGGCCCTCAGGCTCGCTAACTCCCGAGCCGGGCACGATTAAAGTGGCCATAGGGGAGCCCTTAAGAGCCCACAAAGACCAATCGCTCAACCTTTTACGCGATAGAGCCCAAAAATCTTTGGAAGAGCTTTATCTAAGCCTAGAAAAGGACTGGGCCTAGAAAAGGACTGGCCCACCACCAGTTTTTAACGCGAGCTTAAGCCCAGTTTTTTGAGCCACTCTTTAAAGGCTAAAGGATTGCGAGTCTGGATTAAGACCGGGCCAGGACCGGTAAAACGGCACACTAGGCCTTCGCCGGAGGTAAAACTAGAAATCCAACCGTTGGAAGCCTTTTCGAGATGGTATTTCATATAAGAGGGCCAAGCCACCAAATGACCGTTATCTATTATTACCTGCTGATTTTCTTCAAGGTTAACGATGTGGATAGCTCCGAAACTGCTAATAAAAACAATGCCCCTACCTTTAATTTCGAGCACAAAAAAACCCTCGCCCGAAAATAACCCTCGACCCAGACTCTGCATAGTGGTGTTAATTTCAATCCCCTCGGTGGCGGCTAAAAAACCATCTTTTTGGACCACCAAACTATAAGAGCCGTCTAGCTCGACGTCCATTATGCCGCCGGGTATGCCGTGGCCTAAAATAACCTCCCCTGGGCCTCGGCTGGCCTTAAGATATTGGAAAAAAAATTTTTCCCCGGCTAGCTTTCTAGCAATACCCCTCAATAGGCCCCCTTCAGTACCTCCGGTCACGTCCACGGTGGCTGACATAGAGATCATAGCGTCGGATTCGGCTTTAAGAGTTTCTCCTAGGTTTAAATTATAACGAATTACGGGAAAAGAATGACCGTACAGTATTTCATATTTTGAATTCATATTTTATTACTATATTAATTAATATTAATTTTTATTAAAACATAAGAAAGAACTAAAAAATCAAATAGGACCACGTTTTTTCCGAGTCTGGACCAACAGGGTTCCCGGGCCCGTAAAACGGCACACCAAAAATTCACCTGATTTAAAACTAGAAATCCAGCCCCTAGCAGCCTTTTCAATGGAATAGCTCATATAAGAGGGCCAAGCCACCAGATGACCGTTATCAACTACCACTTGCTCGCCTTGGCCCAGCGTAATCTGGTGTATGGACCCATAGCTGCTAAGAAAAACCGTACCCTGACCACTAACCTTAAGCACGACGAACCCGGCCCCGGAGAAAAGGCCCCGCCACAAATGCCACTGGACCGTGGCGTCAACTTCTATGCCCTCTGTGGAAGCTAGATAACCGTCTTTTTGGACCATGATTTCATAATCGCCGTTAAGTTTAATTACAGAGATACCGCCTGGCTGACTCTGGGCAAAAATAACCTCACCTGGGCCTCGAGTGGCTTTAAAATATTGAAAAAAGAACTTTTCTTTAGCAAAAAGTCTTTTTAAACTTTTTATAAGCCCTCCTTCCAGCCCGCCGGTTAAATCAATAGTCGCAGACATAGAGATCATGGCCCCAGATTCGGCTTTTAACTTCTCGCCTTGACTTAGCTTATAACGAACGACGGGAAAAGAATTGCCGTATATTATTTCATATTTTTCATCCATAATTTACCAACCTTTTTTATAAAAAAAACCTTCGTTCTCGCACTAATTATGTAGCCAGATTTCTTCGGCCTAATGAAAGCGCCTTGGCCTTGGTAACCAGGGCTCTTTAGCTGACTAGAGCGTAAAACCAAATTTCTTAGCCATATTCAAGGGTTAATTATTGTCAATCGCTAAATTTTTAATCTTTTTTTTAGTAATCCCAAACAAGGAGAGAAAAAATTTAAAGGTTATGGGCAATCAGTTGAATTATAATTGATCGAAGCGCAAAAAGTCACCTTTATGAGTCCTTAAATTTGTAACAGAGCCGTATTACTAGTTAATTTTTTTTATTATTTTGATTTTAAGAGGTTTTTGCGCTTC
>JAITQT010000386.1 GCA_031288745.1 Deltaproteobacteria bacterium | reverse complement strand
ATATCGCCGTCAGACTCAAAATCTGCAGCTAAAATTACCCAAAGTAAGGCTTCTCCGTTAGCTTTATAAAACTTACGAAAGATAGGAATCGATAGGTTGTTGGTAATGGGATAGATTTCGGAAGCAGCTTCAGGGTAACCCAAGGCCCTTAGGAATTTAGCGGCTAACTCTGACGTTTTAATCTTATGCTTGAGTGGGTCTAAGACTTCGGTTAGAGAGCTGAAAAAGCTCGAACGCAAATACTTTAACCTATCCCAGGGAGCGCGAAAGGTTTTAATTTGTGCCGATTTAGCCTTCCAGGCGACGATAGGTTCGAGTGCGTCTTGCTCAAACAAAGTATAAAAATAAAGATCGGAGTAGTATTCAAATTTATTTTCTATTCCAGTTAAATCTAATATCATAATTTTATTACCATATATTTTATAGTAATTAAAGGTAGTCAATTTTCATATAATTAACTATTTCATAATTAAAATATAAGCTTAAATATTTAATTTATAAATATCATAGAAACTACAAATTAAAAAAACTAATTAGTAAGCAATTTTTATCAGCAATATAGTGTTACTATTTTAGACAGGAGATTTTATACAATGATACCCAAAAAAATTATCTAATTGATTTATTTTTAGTAATTTTATAACTTAAAATAATTAATAAAGGCTAAAATTTTTACTTTTGGAAATAATTTTATTTCGTTTGAGCCGGCCGACCAGTTTTCCGTCCAGGCTTGGCCATATTTTACCGTCTATTTATTTGGTTAGCTGCAAATCAAAAAAAGCTCTCTTTTTAGCCCTAGTCTTGAGCTTTCAGCCTAGGGGTAGTTAGTCATTAGAGCGAAATATTCGCTCTGTAGCCGCCAAAGTTTAGCTGGATCTTTATTCTTTTCCTTTTCAAAAAATCCTCTTTCAAGCCTTTATTCAAACCTAAAGCCTCTTATAGGACGAAACTAAGTGACCGGGCAATTTTTACTGGCACAAAGCTTGCATAATTTACTGCACAGACTAAAGAGGGCCGACTTTTAGGCCTTTCTTTCAGACCCTTAGCCTAAAAAAGCGAAGAGGTGGCCATAATGAGCCCTAAAGCACGACCCAAAGTCACGGCCCTCATTTCAACGTTTAACCGGCCTCAATACTTAACTGAAGCTATAGAGTCCATAGAGGCCCAGACCCTTCAAAACTGGGAGCTAATCGTTTTAAACGACGGCGGAGTGGACGTGGGCCACGTGGTGGAAAAATTTGCCGACCCTCGCATAATTTATGTGCCTGACGAACAAAACTGCGGGGCGGCTATCCGCTTTAACCAAGGTTTGCGTCTGGCTACCGGCGATTACGTCTGCTACTTGGGCGACGACGACGTCTTTTATCCTAACCATTTTGAACTCCTATCTAAATGCTTAGATGACAACCCCGATATTGGTATGGCTTACTCCGACCTCTATGCGGTAACTTCCGTCTCAGACGCAAAAACTGGTAAGCGCCACATCTTAGAAAAGCAGATGCTTGTTTCTAGAGACTTTAATCGCGAATTTATGTTCCACTATAACCACGTCCTCCACGTAAGCTTAATGCATCGCAGAGAAGCGGCCTTACGGGTGGGAGCCTTTGATGAGGAAGTCAAAGTTTTAATAGAGTGGAGCTTAAATCGTCGTATGGCTTTTCTCTACGACTTTAAACACGTCGAAGTGCCCACGGGCGAGTATCACATGGGGGTTTTTAAAAGCGATCGCATCTCGGTTCGCGAGCGACGCAATAACGATAGCTTTAAGCACAATTTAAGGCGCATCCGCTGCAACCTCCCTCCAGAGCCTTGGAGTAAGGTCGAAACCATTGATTTGCTCTATCTAGTTGACCGCTGGGGCGATAAACTAAATAACCATATTAAAGAAATCATTGATAATTTCGACTACCCCATGCGCATTAAGCTTATCGGTAACGGAGCTGGTCTTAGCCATCAAGAAGCCCTAGATAGTTTAAAAGAGCTCAATCAGCTTCGCAACATCTCTATCATGCGCATACCCCAAAGAATCGATCCTATAGTTGCCTTTAGAAGGGCGGCCAAAACCTCTAGGGCCAAGTTCCTCTTTTTAGTGACCCCGGCCCTGCAAGCGGTCGCAGCCCCTAGAAGGCTATTTGCGGCCATAGAAAGCATAAAAAATAATCCAGAGATGAAGTCTCTTCGCTGGGCTGTACCGGGTGAAGAAAAAGAGAAGACAGTCTTTGAATGCCTTATCTACCGCGACTACTTTCTAAGCCACACTAAGCCAGGGGGTAAAAATGTCATTACCGTGCCCTCGGTGGTAGTGGCCCCGCCTAAGGGCTTTAAATTCGATATTATGTATGGCGAGTTTCAAAGGCTAACTAAGGCCGGAGAAACAGAGAAGGCTAGAGGTTTATTAGAGCAAATTCTAAGCGAAAAGGTCGGCTTTCCGCACATTCAATTTCTCATGACCGATCTCTTTCCCTTGTGTCTGGCTACAAACGATTACGAAAGAGTGGAAGGAGAACTCCACGCCTTAATCGAGCGGGGCTATCTTACCGATAACCTAGTAAGACTAAGCCAACTGCGCCTCCATCAAAAAAAATGGCCTGAAGTTATAGATTACGGGCAAAAGGCCTTAGACTCTATGAATCTAAAGCCCGAGGATTTTGAGGCCGACTGCTTTCCCTTTAAGCTAGGTAACGAGCTTAAAAGCTTTAAGCTTCTTATAGACATGGGCCAAGCCTACCTTGAACTCGGTGACTTTGGCCAGGCTGCCCGTCATTATCACATGGCTTCCAAACTTAAGAGCAATAGCCACAAACCCTTCTTAGGCTTTGCTAAGACTTATCTAGCCGCAGGTCACCTTGACCGGGCAGAAGGAGCCATCGCCAAGCTCCCGCAACCAGACGGACGAAACGATCCGGAAAGCTTTAGGATCTTAGCTGCCGTTTGGCGCAAGAGAAAAAACCTACCCCTAGCCTTTGAGCTTCTCAAAAAGGCCTTCGAGCTTGCTCCCGAAGACGAGCTTAACGTTGAGCCCTTTTATTTTACCGGGGCCGGTTTGGGCCGCTGGCAGGACATGGTCGGACCCCTTAAAAATTTCTGCTTGCGTAAAGACACGCACGCTAGTGCCCATGCTCGTTTGGCCTCTATACACTTTAATTTGGGAGAGGAATTTTTGGCCCTCGACGCCGCCGAAAAGGCCTTGGAAATAGATCCTAAAAACCCAGTGGCCAAGAGCATCGCCGAAAGGCTCAAAGAGGCTAGGGCCAAAGAGCGCTTAAGTCAAGCCGCTCAAGTCTCTGACGGTCAAAACGGCTTGTCTCTCGATTTTGACTCCGAGATGCTGCCTGGCTTACTTGACAACGCCACTTGGTAGTAGTTTTTAAGTTTAATATTCTAAATTGACCATCTCATAACTTTAAAATCTTTTAAATAGCTAAAAAGATTATAAAAGCTTGCTTTACTATAATTTTACCTTAAAAATTTGTTTTATTTTTTTTAATTATATTTTTTAGGGCCGCCAAATTGAGTATGCGCCGCCAAAATTTAGGTTTTTCCATTCGGTGCCGATAAGTTATTCAAAGCCGTGAGGCAAGAGCGCCCAATTGAGCTAAAAATTTTATACCCGTGCGCTTTAAATTAAACAACCCTAAGCATTAAGGCCTAGGAGAGATAAATGTCATCGACTGGCACCATT
>JAITQT010000315.1 GCA_031288745.1 Deltaproteobacteria bacterium | reverse complement strand
TAAGAACTTAAGGGTATGCTAAAACTTAATTACAACTCGAAAGTCGCTACCAACCGCAACGTGGGGAAAAAAAGACTTGGTGAACGGTTACAGGCTGCTAAACAATAACTAGGCTATAGATTGGCTTATATAGTGTTCCTTTGATTATATTTTTATATAAATAGCTAATTATATAGATAAATAGATTAAGTGGGAATTTAGCATAGTATTTTAAACGTTGGGAGCTGAGCATTGAACTCTAACTTAACCAGGGGCTTGTTTGGGACCGACGGCATCAGAGGCGTGGTTAACCGACCGCCTATGACGGCCGAGATGGCTATGAGTTTGGGCCGGGCGCTAACCTATCTATTGGGAGTGGAGAAAAAACTATCCCGTAAACCTAAAGTGGTGGTGGGGCAAGATACGCGTATTTCTGGAGATTTGCTCTCCAACGCCGTGGCCGCTGGAGTGATGAGCCAGGGTGGAGACGTGTATATGGCCGATATCTTACCTACCCCGGGGCTAGCTAATCTTACTGCCAGCACTAGGGCTGACGCTGGCTTTGTAATTTCTGCCTCCCACAATCCTTTTCAAGATAACGGCCTTAAGATTTTTGACGGCCAAGGCTATAAGCTACCAGATGAGGTTGAGGCAAGACTAGAGAGCTTAATGCTCGATAAAGACTTATTAGATAGCGCTTTATCTAAGAGTGAATCAGTGGGCCGGACTTGGAGGATAGAAGACTCCTTGGGCCGCTACGTGGTGGCTCTTAAAAGCACCTTTCCCAAATCCATGGATCTTGAAGGCATTAAAATAGTTTTAGATTGCGCCAACGGCGCGGCCTATCGCTCTGCTCCAGCCGTCTTTGAAGAATTGGGGGCTCAGGTCTACCTTTTGGGCGTAAACCCCAATGGCTTTAATATTAACCGTGATTTAGGCGCTTTATATCCTGAAGTCTGCGCTGAGAAAGTGTTGGAGACTGGGGCCGATCTGGGGGTGGCCTTGGATGGAGACGCTGATAGGGCCATTTTTATCAATAACCGCGGGGAAGTGGTCGATGGCGATCAGATTATGTTTTTGTGCGCCCTCCATTTAAAAAAGATAAATTCATTAACTAAAAATACTATAGCCGCCACGGTTATGAGCAACATGGGCTTAGAGTTAGCCCTAGAAAAAGAAGGCGTGCGGATGATCCGCACTAACGTGGGCGATCGTTACGTGGCCGAGTGCTTAAGGCGCGAGCAACTAAATTTTGGCGGAGAAAAATCAGGTCATCTGATTTTTTTAGACCACGCCACCACTGGCGATGGCTCCTTAGCCGCCTTACAGACCCTAGCGGTGATGAAGACTACTTCACGACCTCTTAGGGAATTAGCCGGTTCAGTTGATTTATTCCCTCAAGTCTTACTAAACGTTCCGGTCGCTAAGCCTCGAGAATTATATAGCTCTCCAGAAATAAATGATCAAGTCGAAGGCGTCAAGCTCCTTCTTGGCCGCCGAGGCAGGGTGCTTTTAAGGCCGTCGGGCACAGAGCCGGTAGTTAGGGTCATGGTTGAGGGCGAAGATAAGGCCCTGATAGAGACTCTAGCCAAAGAGAGCGCTAGAGTGGTCTATAAGGCTTTAAACTAGCCCCCAGAATTTACACTAACAATAAAAATTGATTAAATTATCAATCACTTATTTTGAAGATGATTATTTAACTATTTTAGGTTGATATTTAATAATATATGATTATCGGTTAATATATAATAGTTATATATTAATATTTTTAAATCAATTATTAATTTAAATTCTTTATCAGGTGCTTCCCCAGGGGAAGATAATAGGGAATCCCGTTTCAAGCGGGAGCGAGCCCATCGCCGTAAGTCCTTTTACCGGTCTATTCTCAGGCCGGGCTTGAGGATAGCCACTGCCTAAAAAGGTGGGAAGGACCTCAAAGCGGATCAGCCGGAAGACCTGCCTGATATTTTTGCCTCTTTAGGCCTGGGGAGTTGGCCTTAAGGAGTTTGAATCGGGATAACAGGGCGTTCCGGTCCATAAGGGCCGGGACGTTTTTTTTGGGGCTTGGAAGGGACGCTAATTTGAGTAGTGAAAGGTCAGCTTCAGCCTTGGCCGTATGAGGTAGCTAAGGCTAGGGTATTGGCCGTAAGGCGCAATTCGAAAAAGCCTAAGGCATACCTTATAGGCCAGTGGAATTTCAAATCACTTTAGGTGGTGAGCGCTCAAGCTTATAAAACAAAGCGAAGTATAATACGCCCGAACTAATGAAGGTAAACGCTGAGAGAATATGAGCTGAAAGCTAGCGTTTAAAGTAAGAGTTATTCTCACGGGGCTATTAACTTAAAAAGTGTATGATAGGCAAATGAGGCCTAACAAGTTAGTAGAGGGCTAGCTCCGAATGACGAACTTCGGGAAGGGCCTCAATGGTAGCTACCTTCTTACCTATGGAAATGGGACTTATAAAAGATAGCCGAAAACCGAAGATTGAGCAGGCTATCCCTAAGGATTTTAGGTTAGAACCTAAGAAGAAACGGGGGGCTTAGTATGGGAATTAGAGTAATAATGAGCCAAAACAATGGAAAGGTATAACCTAGACTTAGAGGAAGAGGTTTTAAGTAGGCTCTAACTATCGAATCTGCCCGGTGCCTAACGGCACGCTGTGGTGTGGGAGGACGGCGGGGCCAACCCGCTTTACCTGATAAAGGGAGATTAGCTCTCCCTTCGGAGGGCTTTTGAAAACTTGGGTATGGAAGTGGGCTTGGGGAAGGTTATTAGCCCTAGTGGTCTTAGTTTTTCTTTCTTTGGGAGCGAGCCTTGTCGCTGAGGCTGCCCCGGGAAAAGAGATCTATTTTCTTAAAATAGGCAAACATAGGCTTCTCTCTTCCGGGGCAGCTTCAACTACAGCTTCTCTGGCCACTAAATCTGGGCCGATAGAGCCTGGGCCAGAGCCAGTTTTTATCTGGCGGCTCTCTTATTTTCGCTTTTCCACGGCTAACCCAAATCCTAGGCCGAACTTAGAATATTTAGGTTCCGCTTCTCCTAAGTCAGGCTCTTTTAACCTCTTAGCTTTAGATAACGCTTCGGTTAGATTGAGAGCCAAAATAGAGCGTGGAGGGGTGGAGAATTTTGCTCAGAGTGATTTTATGCTCTTTGGTGGAGGGCTCTCTAGCCAGGCTCAAACATTGGCTAGGGAGGAGCAAGAAGAGCAAGTTAAACTACAAGAACAGCTCCAAGATTGGCCTTTATTTAAGTTTTCCTCCAATTCTCCGGCCTATTGGCCTCAGACTGGGCATAATTTTACTTTAGAAATTTTAGGACCTCGAAGGGTCAGCGGCCCTTTAGAAGTTTGGGAAGAGTTTGAAGGTGAGGTTTCCGTAAGGCCCGTAGCCTGGGTAAAGGCTGATAATTTGGGCCGCTTTACTTTCAATCCGCCCCATGATCAAAGACTAAATCAAGCTGGAGCCTCGGCTACTAAGCTTTTAATTTTTAGGGCCCCTTTGGAAGGCTCGGCCTACGCTTCATTAAGCCTTAGGGTACATAGATCTAGGGTGGTTAATCGCAATATGCCCTTAGGGCTCTCCATTTTCGCCTCAGTTTGCGCTTTAACGGCCGTAGGCTTTATAGGGGCAAGAGAACGAGGAAAAAGGCCATGGACTTAAGGAGACTAAGGTTTTTAGTTCAGCATCTATCTTTTTTGGTTCTTATCTACGGCGGCCGGGCAGGTATAAGGTTGGGCCCGAGTCTACCTTGCTTTGGTTGTCCTTACGTCTACGGCTGCGGGGGGCAGTGTTATTTGATGGGCCTTCAGGGCTATATTGGGCTGGGCATAAGCTTTGAAAACTTTATGGGCTTTGAGGGGTTAAGGGCCATTTTTTGGCTTTTTATCTTTTTACTCCTCTTCGCCTTATTGGGGAAATCCTGGTGCGGCTGGGTCTGCCCTTTGGGTCTGGTCTCTGATTACTTAACTAAATTTAGAAGGTTTTTGGGGGTAAAGGGAATAAATTTTTCTCAATCAACATTAAAGCGCTTAAGGCCTATTAAGTATATTCTTTTATCCTATCTTCTTTTGGGCCCAGTTCTTATAAACCTGGGCTGGTTGCACCCGGATTTTTATCTTCCGTTTTGTCAGATTTGCCCCGGTAAAGCCCTTTTGCCGATCTTTGAGGGCCAAGGCCAATATCTGGCCCTTGATATGACTAACCCGGTGACCATTACTCAATCGGCGTTCTTAGTGGCCTTGACCGCAGTAACCGTAGTTGGGCTATTTTTTAGAGAGCGTTTTTTTTGTCTCTTTTGCCCCATGCTAGCTATCTTTAACCTATTAAAACCTTTAGCTGCTTTAAGATTAATTAAGACCCCAAAAGTGTGCCGCGGCTGCGCCTCTTGCCGGAGGGTCTGCCCTATGGAGGTAGGAGAGGTTTATGAGGAAAGGTTAAATGCTTACGTAGCAGCGCCAGAGTGCTTAGGTTGCGGCGATTGTCTAGTCTCTTGCCCATCGGAGAACTCTTTGAGCCTTAGTTTTTTGGGCCGAAAAGTAGTTTCTTCCTCGCGTAGATAGGCTAGGTAAAATTAGAGTTTTTAACTAACTACTACCATGGTTTTAATAATTGTACTCAACATAGCTCTTCTTAAGTGTAACCGTTCACAAGGCCTCTTCAAGACCTTGTTTTCCACTTCCCAAACGACTAAAAAAAGGCCTAAATTATAGGCTAATAATTGGCATTCTCCTCGCAATTTGAAAAAACCATTAAAGTTAACCTTGATCGTAGCGCAAAAACCCCTCAGCCTCTAAGACGGCAGAATTTATTTTTTAATCCTTTAGGTATGCTATATCCCATAATTATTTTCTTATAGCTTATATTTTGCTCTTGACTTTAC